>MIAN01000094.1:0-3668 GCA_001829125.1 Spirochaetes bacterium GWB1_27_13
TATGACTGGATTCTGGTATTAAACGAACAAAATAATACAACAGAAAAGCCCAAACACAACCTTTTTGAAGACTTAGGATTTTAGAATAGATATTACTCTAAAAAACAATGATTTTTATACCGACTATTAACTGCTGTAAATTCCAGCTAAAAATTGACTCCTGAATGCAGGTTAATTTGACCCCTTAATATAATACTTAATTTTAATTAAGAACTAATAAAATTATTTCTCTTTTTGACAAGTAGTGGATGTTTTATTATAATTGATACAAAACTATTGGAAACAAGGGGTAGCTACCCCTTGTTTTCAATAGACTCGTATGTTATAAAAACTTCTCATAAAGGGTATAGAGCATACAGAGAATGTGGAGAAATAGAGAGATTTTTGGGATTTTGCCTTACTTTGTGCCTTTGCGTGCTTTGTGAGAGACTTTATTTTTATTTTTAAAAACCACTTGATTTTTATCATAATTAGGTGTAAATTGTTTATAAGAATATAATTTATGATACTACACAGTTATTTTACTCTAAAATTATTGTAATATCAAAAAAAAAACTAAGAGGCAAGCAAAATGGAGTTAATGACTTTAAATATAGAAATACCAAAAGGAATAATATATGCTCTAAATCAAGATAAAGAAGAATTTGTAAATAAAATGAAACTTTTCACAGCTATAGAATATTACAGAGAACATAAATTATCTTTAGGAAAAGCTGCTGAATTAGCAGGTATGGAAAAAACAGATTTTATGTTTTATCTTGGAAGAATTGGCGAATCTGTTATAAATTATTCTACAGAGGAACTTGATAAAGAATTAGAAAGGTTTGAGAAAAGATGATTGTTGCTGATTCTTCATCACTTATCGCACTTGCCATAGTAGATAAAGTAGAATTAATAGATAAAATTTTGAGAAAATTGAGATATATTATTATTATTTAATCTATATTCCAACTAAATCAACTAAATTTAAAACAATATTTCTTATTTTGACAAGTAGTGGATGTTTTATTATAATTGATAGATAACTATTGGAAACAAGGGGTAGCTACCCCTTGTTTCCAATAGACTTGTAAAACCATTTGATATAATGAAATAAATGGCTTTATGGTAAAATATAACCACCAAAAAAATTTGTTTTTTGATTTTTCTCCTTCTTCCTTTGTTTTCTCCATGCCTTTCTGAGAGATTTACCTCTTTTTATCTATATAAATTTTTCTTAGCAATAAATATTTATTGACAAATCACATATATTATTTTAAATTTAAACCCTTAATTGCCTTTCTGTTAATTAGATAATTCTAATGAGCAAATTAAAATTCGTTAAGAAAAGGGGTGATATTAAATATGCAAACAAAAGGATTTTATGATGAATTTGGGGGTATATTTATACCTGAGGTTTTAAACCCTGTTATCAATGAATTAATAAATGTTTTTGAAAATATAAAACAAGACAAATCATTTTGGGATGAATATACAACTCTTTTAGAAAATTTTTCTGGTCGTCCTACGCCATTAACCTTTGCTGGCAATCTCACAAAACATTTTAACAAAGGTAAAATATTCTTAAAACGCGAGGATTTAAATCACTCTGGGGCTCATAAGATAAATAATGTTATGGGACAAGGTTTATTGATGAGGAGATTAGGCAAGACTCGTGTTATTGCAGAGACTGGGGCTGGTCAACATGGAGTTGCTACTGCTATTATGGCTGCCAAATTTGGCTATAAGGCTACTATTTATATGGGAATCGAAGATGTAGAAAGACAGTACTCCAATGTGTTTTGGATGAAAAAACTCGGGGCTACGGTAGTTCCGGTAGTAGATGGGGCTGGTACTTTAAAAGATGCTATAAATGAAGCACTTCGTGATTGGGTTGGCAATTTTGATACAACTCATTACTGTTTGGGAACAGCATCTGGGACTCATCCATTTCCTGAAATGGTTGCGTATTTTCAATCAATCATAGGAAAAGAAGTAAAAAAACAAATTACTGAAAGAGAAAATAGACTTCCATCAAAAATTTACGCCTGCGTTGGTGGTGGTTCTAATGCTTTGGGTATATTTGGCGAGTTTTTAAAAGAAAATACTGTTGAGTTAATCGGTGTCGAAGCTGGTGGAATGGGTGCTGATACAGATATGCACGCATCTCGACTTGCTTATAAAACTGGTAAAATTGGCGTTGCTCAAGGTTATAGAACTTATTTCTTGCAAGATGAAGATGGGCAGATGAAAAATACATATAGTATAGCAGCTGGACTTGACTATATGGGGGTTTCTCCTATCTTAGCAAGTTTATATAAATCAAAACGAGTAAGATTTGAAGCAGCAACTGATAAACAAGTTTTGGAAGCATTCCAGATGCTTTTATCGCACGAGGGAATTATTCCTGCATTGGAGTCAACTCACGCATTGGCAAAAGCAATTGAAGAGATAGAAAAAAGCACAAAAGACGACATAATTATTGTTAATCTTTCTGGTCGTGGAGACAAAGATATCTTTAATATCGCAGATGCTTTTTTAGACAACGATTGGGTAGAATTTATTAAAAAGAAAAATGATTACTATAAAAATGTACAGAAACAAAGTTAAAATTTAAAGGAATTTTTTATGAGCAGTATAGAAAATCACATAAATAAGAGATTACAAGAAAAAAAGATTCTTATAATGACACATCAAGTATTGGGTTACCCATCTTTTGAAGTTAATTATGAGATAATAAAACTCTTTGCAAAGTATAAAATCGATATTGTGGAATTACAAATTCCATTCTCAGAACCTATTGCCGATGGTCCTGTTTTTGCTAAAGCGAATCAAGAGGCTATAAAACAAGGGGTAAAGGTCAAAGATTGTATGGATTTTGCCCAAAAAGTGGCTGCAGAGTTTGATATTAAGTTTGTTTTTATGACTTATTACAATATTTTGATACAATATGGGCTTGAAGATTTTATTAAAAAATCAAAAGAAATTGGTATTACTAGTTTAATCGTCCCAGATGCCTATCCAGAAAATAGTATGGAATTTTTTGATTTGTCCTATAAATATGATGTTGCCCCAATAGCAATTGCAACTCCTTATACAGATGACGAGCGGTTTAAATTCATTGATAGCCTAACAAGGGGTTTATTGTATTGTGTGCCTCGTAAAGGTGTTACAGGAATTAAAACAAGTTTTGATTACGAAACATTGGCTTTTATTGACAAGTGTAAAACTAATTCTAAACATCCTATTGGTGTTGGGTTTGGTGTGCAAAGTAAAGAGGATATACAAAATCTTACAGGTCATACAGATATTGCTATAATTGGAAGCCATTTATTAAAGACATTAGAATCTGGTACTTTAAAAGAAGGTTTACAAAAAGTAGAAGATTTTTTAGCAAGTTTGAATAGTTAATATATACTGAAATATTTTAGGTTTGTCTTAAATTCAATAATAATTTTTTTAAAATTTAATTATTGAAATTATTTTTAAAATATTCTATATATATATAAACAGGTTATAAAAACTAATAAAATATGTGTTATAAATGTTAATTTGGAGAGAGAGTTAAAATTATGGTTGCTTATATTGGCGGAGTGTTAGTCGCAATAATTAGTTTATTTTCATTAGTTCTTGTTGTTAGAATAATTTTGTCGTGGTTTGTTTTACCTCCTTCAAGATGGCTTTATTGG
>MIAN01000094.1:3677-8917 GCA_001829125.1 Spirochaetes bacterium GWB1_27_13
TTCAAGATGGCTTTATTGGCTTTATAAAATAACAGACCCTGTAATTAATTTTGCCAAAACATATTTTCCTGTAAGAATTGGGATTATTGATTTATCAATCATTTTTCCTTTTATATTTTTGTCATTACTTTCTAATGTTATAACTGATCTAATGATACTCGGTGTTCCTTTCTCGATGTTTTATGTAATTGAGCTTTTTATTAGAGGAATAGATATGTTATTTGGATTTGTGATGTCAGTATTATTTATATTTGTTGTTGTAACTTTGTTGGTTAATATAATTCTACCTTATACCTACAATCCGATAGTTACTGCAATGAAATCGGTAATTGAACCTATGGCACTTTTTTTAAGAAGAATAGTTAGAATCAACTCAAGATACGAAGATAAACTTTACTTAGTAATACTTGGTGTTTTATTTTTATTATTAGGATTTGTTGGACATTTAATTTTTATGTTTTTGCTTGGCATTGTGCATCAGTTAAATGTTAACTCTTTTAAAATTTTACCTTTGGATAAAAACGTTGATCCTCGATAGATTAAATATAGATGTTTCTACACTAAAAGGCATAGGTAAAAAATATTCAAAAGTATTAGAAAAAATTGGCATTAAAACAGTTGCTGAGTTACTTGAATATTTTCCTCGTGCCTTTTCGGATAGAACAAAAACTGTAACTTTACAAGAAGCTACGGCAAGCAATCAAGTCGCAACTGTAAAAGTTGTTGTTACAGATCACAGAGCAATTGGCAAAAAATACAAACAATTCTTGAAAGTCCTTATTTATGATGGCAAATTTTACGGGTCTCTTTTGTGTTTTAACAGAAATTTTTTAGCAAACAAACTTATAATCGGTAATTATTACTATATCACTGGTAAGTTTATTTATAGTTACAACGAAATTCAATGTTCTACTTTTGAGACAGAAGAAGCAACTGACGATTATAAAGGTAGAATCTTGCCCATATATCCACTAACCGAAGGACTTACCCAAAATAGTTTGCGTCTTGCAATAGAAGATGCTCTAAAAAAATATAGGCTCGAAATAGAAAATGAGTTGCCCAAAATTTATATCGAAAAAAGAAGTCTTATTCCAAAAAGAGAAGCTTTAAAGAATGTCCATTTTCCAGTTGATTTTAAATCTTTTCATCAAGCAAAAAAAACTTTTATTTATGAAGAATTCTTTTTTCAAAGGTTTTTTCTACTAAAACGTAAAGAAAAAGCAGAAAAAATTAAAAAAACAAGACCTCAAATAAAATTTAGCTTAAAAAAAGACTTTTTGGAGAGTTTACCATTCAAACTCACTGATTATCAAGAAATCGCCTTAGCAGAGATAGAAAAAGATATTTTTTCTTCTTATGTGTTTTCGAGGCTTTTGCAAGGTGATGTTGGCTCTGGTAAAACAATTGTTGCCTTGCTTTCTATGCTTTCTGTTGTGGAATCTGGTTTTCAATGTGCATTAATGGTACCAACAGAAGTATTGGCAACTCAACATTACAGGACAATAAAAAAATTGTGTTCTTCTTTATGGCTTGATATTGCACTATTGACTGGCAGTCTTTCCAAAAAAGAACGGGACAATGTTTTGACTGGACTAAAAACAGGTGAAATAAAAATTGTAATTGGTACTCATGCTCTTTTTAGTGACGATGTGATTTATAAAGACCTTGGGTTTGTTGTGATCGATGAGCAACATAGATTTGGTGTTGAACAAAGATACCAACTTCTATCAAAAGGGGATGCAGTTGATTTACTTTTAATGACAGCTACTCCCATACCACGAACTTTAGCCTTGTCATTATACGGTGACTTGGAATTGACGATAATGAGAGGAACAATTAAAGGAAGACTTCCAGTTAAAACATGGTTAATTGATGATAATGAAGACCGCATCAAAAAAATGCACCAATGGATAAAAGATGAAATCATTAAAGAAGATGGTAGGGCTATTTTTGTTTATGCTTTAATAGAAGATTCTGAAAAATCTGACAATAAAGATTTGTATTCCGAATATGAAAAACTAAAAGAAGTTTATAATGAACTTGGAGTTGGTTTTATACATTCTAAAATAAGTCCTTTAGAAAAAGACAAAATCATGGAAGATTTTAGAAATGGTGTTACAAAAGTACTTACTGCTACTACTGTTGTTGAAGTTGGAATAGATGTTCCTCAAGCAAATATAATTATTATTGAAAATGCAGAAAATTATGGATTAAGTACACTTCACCAGCTTAGAGGTAGGGTTGGTAGAAATAATAAACAAGGATATATGGTTTTAATTACAAAAACCGACGAACTTTCCGAAGAAGGTAAACAAAGGCTTAGTGTTATTACAAAAGAACACGATGGATTTAAAATTGCAGAAGAAGACTTACTTTTACGAGGACCTGGCGATTTTATAGGAAGTAGGCAATCTGGGCTTCCTGATTATAAATTTGCCGATATTCGTTCAGATTTGCAAATACTCGAAGAGGCAACAGAAGATGCTCTTGATTTATATAAAAATGACTCAGATTTAAACAATATAGAGAATTTAAACACAAAAGCAAGTTTTTTAAATAGACTTAAAACTTTCCTAAATAATTATCAAGAGCGATCAACTTAGTAAAAAATTCTTCCTTTGCTTGTTTTATTGCAAAAAGTCAACTTTTTAGTACATCGTTTGGTTTTAATTGTGATGATTTTGACACAGGAATATAAGCTGCAAAAACTGTTACTGTAATTATAAAAAGAGATATTAAAATTATTTCTACAAGGTTTATTTTTACCAAGAATGTTGTTTGATAATAAACTGATGTGTCATAAATCCTAATTGGGCTAAAATAAAAGCCTTTAAATGCAAACTCAAATAAATATGATAAAAAACCAATAAATTTATTTATAACAAATTCTACGAGTACAAAAATATTCAAAACATTGTAAACTACAAAACAACCCAAAAATATTCCTGTTAAGCTTCCCAAAAAACCGATAAAAAGGCTTTCGATTAAAAAAATTATTTGAATATCAGAAGGGTTTGCTCCAAGTGCTTTTAAAATTGAAACATCTACTTTTTTTTGTGTAATTGTAAGTTTCATAGCACCAAATGTATTTATAGAAACCATAATAAAAATCATTGCAAACAAAAATATTATCATAACTTTTTCAAGTTTTAATGCAGAAAAGAAGCCTCTATTTATTTCTTCAGCAGTCTGAATCTCAAATTGATCACCAAACATTTCTTTTAATTTTTTTATAACAATTTTTTCGTTATTTTTATCTTTTACTTTTAACCCTATTCCATCAATATTCGCTCTGCCAGCCAAAGGTATCAAAGAATAAATAGAAATAAAACCCCAATATCTATCATAATCATAACTGCCTGTATAAAAAAATCCACTCGTGTTAAAAGGAACACCCTCACTTTTGAGACTCGTTAAACTTATATCTGGTGTCAAAAATAATTCAGAACCGACACGTGATAAAATTTTATAACCCATCGCTTCCCCAAGTAAGATAGAATATTCATTTAAATCAAACTCTCCGTAAGTAATTTTAAAATACTTTAAAAACCTTGAGTCTTTTTTTATTTCATCAGGATCAACTGCTCTCAATTTTATAATTTGTTCTTCAAAAAGTTCGCTTTTTTTCTTTATAATTACTTCTCTATCGGCAAAGGCTACGACGGATTCTAATTCTTTTATCTCGCTATAAAGTTTGATTTTTAGTTCTAATGCCTCAGTTAGAGTAAATGTTTTAAATTCTTTTTTTTCTAATGTTATGTGGAAAGAGCCTATTTCTATCCGTCTTGAGATATGATTTTCTTGAAAGCCATTCATTATCCCAAGTACAACTACTAAAACCATAAGTCCAAGAGAAATGCCAAGATAAATAGAAAGAAAAATTACATTAACCTTTTTATGTTCTTTATTAGACTTAATGTAACGTCGACCAATAAATAGATGAAATTTTATTGCATTAAAATATTTTTTTAACTTATTCATCATATACCTAATTATATTAATTTTGGAGTCTTAATTAAAACCAATTTTCCAGTCCTTGCTTCAATATCACTCCACTTTTTTATATCAAAGTCAATAACCCCAACGCCACTTGTGCCAAATTTATCATAAGGGATCATATCGCTTATCAACGAATAGAGTAAAGATTCTAAAGTTGGATTATGTCCAACGACCATCAAAGTATCAATTTTATCTTTTGTATCTCTAATAATATTAATTACTCCAGCCTCTTCTTTATCATAAATATCTTTATCAAACTCAATCTTTACATCTTGTTTAAATTCTTTTACAACCAACTCTAAAGTCTCTTTTGCTCTTTTGGCAGGAGAACAAACAATCAAATCTGGAATCAATTTTTCTTTCCTTAAAAATTTTCCCATTAAAGGTGCTTCATCTATCCCTCTTTTTGCTAAAGGTCTTTCAAAATCAGAAGTATCAGTATCTCTATCTGATTTTGCATGTCGCATTAAGATTAATCTTTTCATGTTTTCCTCCAAAAAAAATAATTGCGCATTATCAAATATTATTTTTAATTAGATACATCATAAAATAATAAATAATGATAGCCAATCAGTGTAATATCACAATTTTAATTGAAAAATCTCAAAAAGTCAATTGAAACAAAAAAATCTGGGGTTTCTTTAAATTACAAATCACAAACCTATTATTTTTCTATAAATCTATTCAAATTGCCAGTAATGCAAACTTTTATTATTTTGTTACATTTTAAAATGTGTTTAAATATAACACAGATTAATCAGATTGACACAGATTAAATCATGTAAATATAGACAGTAACAGTATTTAATTTTTATGATTTTTGACAAATCAAAAATTTTTTGGTATATATAAATCTAAAACACATTTTTTAAAAACAATTTTGTTCGTTCTTCTTTTGGGTTTTCAAATACATCTTTTGGATTTCCGATTTCAATGACTTCGCCTTTGTCCATAAAAACGACTCGGCTTGCAATTGCTTTTGCAAAACCCATTTCATGCGACACAATGAGCATCGTCATCCCGTCTTTAGCGAGGTTTTGCATAACATCCATTACCTCTTTTGTCATTTCAGGATCAAGTGCTGAGGTTGGCTCATCAAAAAGTATAACCTTTGGATTCATAGCCAATGCCCTTGCTATTGCAACTCTTTGTTGTTGCCCTCCAGAGAGTTGATCAGGGTAAGAATCCTCTTTATCAGAAAGCCCAACTTTATTTAATAATTCTTTAGCTTTTTGTATAGC
>MIAN01000095.1 GCA_001829125.1 Spirochaetes bacterium GWB1_27_13
GTATAAAATAATAAAGAATAAATGTCATTGCGAGGTTACTGCCGAAGCAATCCACTAAAAATTTTTATCTAATTTTAAAATAATATAGGAGAATAAATGGATATAAAATCTAATTTTTTTGATAATGATGGAAGCATAAACTTAATACTTGGGCAAAGTCATTTTATTAAAACTGTTGAAGATTTGTCAGAAATTGTTGCTACCACAGTCCCAAAGGCAAAATTTGGTGTAGCTTTTTGTGAAGCATCAGGTCCATCTTTGATTAGATATGAAGGTAATGACAACGAACTTGTTGGTAAGGCAATAAAAATGATGGAGACTTTAAAAACAGGTCATTGTTTTGTAATAATGATGAGAGATTGTTATCCAATAAATATTCTTTCTAAAGTAAAAAATTGTGATGAAGTTGCAAGAATTTTTTGTGCAACAGCAAATCCTCTAACTGTCCTAACAGTAGAATCAAATGATGGTGCTGGAATTATAGGCATTATTGATGGTGTTTCTCCAAAAGGAATCGAAAACGAAGAAGATAAAACTAAAAGGAAAGAATTTTTGAGAAAAATAGGTTATAAATATTGATTTATGTCATAAAATTCTAATTTTGGTATGAATTAATCTTTTTGTACAAATAACACAGAGGCACAGAGTTAAAAAAGAATAAAAAATATTCTTTTTTTGTGCTCTCTGTATCTCTGTAAAAATTTTTATTTTTCAAATATATAACACAGATTAATAAGATTGTAGCGGATTTGCACAGATTAAACCGCATAAATATATAAAATAACTATATTTAACTTTGTGACAAATCAAAAACTTTTTTATATATTTATTATCTTGATAATCTTGTTACACCCATAGGATCAATTAAATCGCTTCTTCTCTGATAATTTCTTTTTGTAACATATTTATATGTGTGGTTTGCTCCTTGTGTAAGTGATCCAGAAGAAGTTCCTTTATAAACTTCGAGATGAAGCATGTAAGACCCACCTGCAGTATTTCTTATTATTTTACCGATTATTTGATTTTTTGAAACTCTAGCACCACTTCTTAATGATGAAGTAATTTCTCCATATCTAATTACAGTACCATCATCATTTTTAACTTCCAAAGCATAAGTACCACTATAAAAATAGTAATAATTAATAACTGTTCCTGAAGTCATAGCATATACATTTGTACCAGTACCAGTTGATGGTATCAAATCAACACCAGCATGAGACCTTGCTCCACCGTTTCTTACTGCTCCAAAATATCTTGCCCCAGTGTTTGGGTTGCATGCTAAACTAGATTTTACAGGGAAAGTCCATGAACTTACTCTTGAACCCCAGAAATCATTTGATGATCCGCCTCCGCCGTTTGAACTTTTAGTTGCACCAGCGATTAAATATTGCCATGTGGTAGGACCAACAACACCATCAGCAGATAAGGCGTATGATGACTGAAATTGTACAACTTTTCCTTTAGTTCCAGTTCCAAATGCTCCATCGATTGTTAATGAATATCCACATCTATTTCGTAATACATCCTGTAATGCTTTAACAGAATATCCATTACTACCTTGTTTTATAGTAATAATCAGTTTTGACCATGTTCCGCTTCCAACAATACCGTCAGCTGATAAACCTTTTGCTCTTTGAAATGCTTTAACAACAGATTCTGTTCCACTTCCAAATTGACCATCAATAGATATAGAATATCCAGCTGCTTTTAAAAGATATTGAATGATTTTAACATTTAATGATTCTGCACCTTTTCTTACAATAGGCCATGCTTTGACAACCCATGTTGATGCTCTTGTGTTCACACTTGAAAAATCAAGTTCTCCCCAATTATCATATACATCATCGAAAATAGCATTAGGATCATTTATATCTGTGATTTCACCATCGTTATTTTGATTCTCATCAACAGCTTTAGATTCTTGATCTATTGATATTGTATCATTATTATTTATTCCCAAATCGGTATTATTCATGTCACTTGGATTTGAACATGAAAATAAAAGAAATAAAAAACAGATAATTACACTAAATTTAATTGATTTCATTTGATCTCCTTAGATTTTTTATAAAATATTTACTTTATTGATTGTATCCTCTGGATTTGTTTACAAAAAAATATCATCCTTTTATTAGTATTATATTAAATTACCTCCTTTCTTTAAAATTTAATAAAAGTATATTATTTTTTATAATCCGAAGATTTAATAACATTAAGCATAAAATGTACCAAAAAAATTATTTTATAGATAAAATATAACTTTTTTAATACAAAACCATAACTTATTATATAAAAATATACTTAAACGCTTCTAAAAGGTCAATAAATAATAGAATTGGCATTGCCTCTAATTTGTTTTTTACAAATGAATTAATAGAGATTAGCGTTTAAGGTATAGAAACAATTTGGACAATTGTCAGTATAAGTTAAAAGAATATTTTTAACAATTTTTTTATAATATAAAAAAAATACAAATTATATATTTTACTTTTACTCTGCTTATTTTTAAGCATTGCTTAATTTTATCCTGCTTAAAAATAAGCACTTATCACTTTATATAAAAAAATATTCAATTATTTGATTTCTTTAAATAAAAATTCCTTAAATTAAGTAAACAAAATTCGATTTATCATATTAAATAGGATTTGAAAGTCAAAATAATTAAATATAAATTCTTTAGTTTTTAAAAAAAATACTCCCTGACAATAATCTAAGATATTACCAGAGAGTAATAAAATAAAAAATATTTGATTAGAAATCAGAAATGTTTAATAAAACATAACTAAAACTATTCCCATAGATATTTTTTGATGTCTTACATATATTAAGCACAGTAGTTAAATCTGATGGATTTTTAAATACCTGACATCCAGCAGAATACTGACCGATAACAGATGAACCACCACCATGATGTAAATTGATGCCAAAGTTACCTGTTTCGATAGTAGAAGTGTACATATCAAGCGTATTATCGCGATCGCTATCTCTATAAACCTTAATATTACCAGATTGAACAAGAGCTTCATACTTTCCATTATGAATACCAATTTTCCATAGACCTTTATATTGACCAGGAACAACAATAGCACAACCGTGAGAATTCATTGGATTTTGTAAATAATAAGTACCAGGATCAGCTGTAAATGAATTAAATGATAATATTTTATTAACTCCGTTTTCTTGATAGAGTAAAAAAAACTTGTCATCCCATTGATTGGCAGTTCGATTAGAACTTCTAACTCCTACAAGGTTAAGGTTATAATTTCCTTCATAAAAAGTGTAACCTTTAGCTTTAATAATATTTTTTATGTTATTATAAGTAAAAGTATTTGATGTTTGACTAATCCCACATATTACATATTTCCATGTTGTTGGTCCTACAATACCATCTTGTACAATTCCGCATTTTCCCTGATAATTTTTAACAGCAGAAGTTGTTGCACTACCAAAAGCACCATCAACTACTATTGAATATCCTAATTTATTTTTTAGTTGATATTGTAGTGCTTTAACTGCATTACCGTTACTTCCTGATTGAACAGTAATAACAAGTTTATTCCATGTATTTTCTCCTACAATACCATCCGTTACTAAACCTTTTCTACTTTGAAAAGTTTTAACAGCAGATTCAGTTGCACTTCCAAAATCACCGTCAACACCACAGGCAATGCCATTAGCATTCAATAGATACTGAAGTGTAAAAACTAATGTACCATCGCTTCCTTCACTTAGTTGTGGATAGCTATTAGCCGTTGCACTTTCTGTTTTATCTTCTACTTGAATAGAATTATTAACCTGATTATTTTGTACGCCCATTTGTAATTCTGGATTTGCACAGGAAAATAAAAAACACATAATGCTTATGATTGTGATAATTTTGATAGATTTCATTTTGTCTCCTTAATTTTTTATAAAAATAATTACTTTATTTATATCTGGATTTTACGATTTACAAAAATATTACACTTTTATTTGTATCTGATTACCTCCTTTCTTTAAAAGTTAATGAAACTATATTATTTTTGCTAATCCAGAGTGTTGATATAGAAGCATAAAATGTACCAAAACTATTTTTTATTAAGCTTTAATGAATATTTTTTTTTAAAAAATAGTTAATTACTTTAACATAGGATAGTTAGAAGATATATTATTTATATTGTTTGTTTTTTTAGTTTAACAGAGATATGTTAATAGCTTTTTTGATGCTTAAAATTATGTATATGCTTAATTTTAAGCATTTTATTTTAAGCAGGAAACTTATATACTTAAACATTGCTTGTAATTTATTTGATACAGATGAATTAATAGAAATAAGCGTTTAGAGACAATTTGGACAATTGTCAATATAAATTTTATTTAATATTATATTTTGTAAGTTTGTATTGAAGTGCTCCACGACTAATTTGTAATATATCAGCTGTTTTAATCTGACTTTTCCCACAACCATTATATACTTTTTGGATAACATTTTTTTCATATTGTTCAATGGATTCTTTTAAATTTGTCGCATCTATAGAATGAAAATCAGATTCATTATAAAAAGACCTGTTTTCAACTATTTTTTTTGAAGGAATTTCTTCAGAACCAGCTCCTATAAAAGAGACATCTTGAGTCTGTAAAATATAATTATTTTTGATACCCGAACTATATATTATAGAAAGCATTCGTATAACCATATTTTCAAGCTCGCGGATATTTCCCAACCATTGATAGTTTAATAAGGAAAACAATGCCTCTTTTTCAACTTCATGTATATTCAATTCAAACTCAGAACTGTATTTTGTAAAAAAATAATCAAGGAGCGCGATAATATCTTCTTTCCTTTCTCGTAATGAAGGAGTTTTAATACGAAACACATTTATTCTATAATAAAGGTCTTCCCTAAATGTTCCATTTAAAATCATTTTCTCAAGATCACGGTTTGTAGAAAATACAAAACGGCAGTTTGATTTTAATAATTTAACACCGCCAATTTGTTTATATTGATTTTCTTGTAGCAATCTTAATAATTTTGCCTGAATATCTAAAGGAATTTCTCCGACTTCATCAAAAAAGAGTGTTCCATTTTCAGCCATTGCAATACAACCTTGGCGGTTTTCTTTTGCATCTGTAAAGCTACCTTTCTCATGTCCAAATAATTCTTCTTCCCATAAAGTATTGGGAATTGCTGCACAATTTATTGGTAAAAAAAGTCCTTTATTTCCTTTGATTGTATTATGAATCGCTTTTGCAACCAACTCTTTTCCTGTACCTGTTTCGCCAGTAATAAGTACAGGTCTTTTAAAATTCCCAGCTTGAGTTATTTCTTCAACTAATTTTTTCATCAAATCACTTGAGTACACTATTGCCGAATTAGTATCAATGACATAAATCATTTTTTTAGTATTGATTAAATCATCAAGTTTAATTGTTTTATTATTATCAGAGTTAAGTATTTGTTGTATTTGATTGAGAAAGTTTTCTTTAATTTCAAGAGATTCTTTTTTTAAATTATAATTGGGTTTTGGATGTTCTAATTCAGTTGATATGCCTACAAGATTATCAACTAATCGCTTTTTTAAGAGTTTAAGTTTATTATTTTGTATATCCAATTCTTTTAACAATTTTTCGACAGTATTAAAAGCTGTTGAAGATTTGATTGATTGGAGAAATGATTGAATAAATAATAATATATTAAAGCCAATGGGTGAAATAAAAGATGCTGATATAATATTATAGGTTGCTAAAATATCATGAAACACAGCAAAACTACTTAAAATAATTCCAGAAATAAAAAATATTGTTTCCGTTTGTTTATTCCTAATTTCTAAAAATGCAACAATATTAAAGAATACTATAAAAATAACAAGTAAAATGATAAAATAAATCCATATATTCATATAAATATAAGATGGAAAAATGCCAATTATTAAAGTAAAACTAAAACTTACAATAAGTATAATCCGTGTTAATATTATTGATTGTTTATTTTGAAAATTATATTTAAAATACATTGCGAATAAAATTAATCCAAATGGAATAGTAAGAAACTCTATTTTTGAGGTAATTTCAAAAATAATATTAGGAAAAAGATGTATAAAATATTTTTCTCCTGTAAAAATAGCTCTAATCCCTATAATAATACATAACAACCCAAAATAAAGAGATGATTTATCGTTTCGACGAACAATAAAAATTAATAAATGAAACAATCCACTAACAATAAGACTACTAAACAAAAATATTTCAAATGATAGTTTACGTTCTCTTTTTTCTCTTATTTGTGATGTCGTACCAAGTATAATACTACTCCATAAACCTCCAGATTTGTTAAAATAGTTTGAAACATGAATAACAACATCAACTGATAAATTGCCCTCAATATTAAATGTTTTTATCATCGGCAAATAGTAAGGACTCATTTCTTTTCGAGATCGTCCAACTTTTCCATTTTCTGCTATCAGCTTACCATCTATAAAAAGTAAATATGCTGTACCCATAGTATCTAATTTTAAAGAAAGGTCTTGCGGTGTATTCTCATCTAAAAGTATCTTAAGATAATAAGTTGCATAGCCAAAATTATCTAATTTCTTGCCATTTAGCCAGTAATTATTCCAAATATCAGGAATACGAAAATATTTGATTTCATCTGCTGTTTGATGTACGCTTTCTATAGAATCTAAAGATAAAAGTTGTTCCCAATAAAATTCCCATTCACCATCTAAAGCTAAATTTCCATCCTTGATAAAATTCCAATTTCTTAGGTCTAAAACTCCTTTTATAGCTTCAGGTTTATCATGATGTGTTGAGTTAGTGCAACCAGAAAAAAATATAATGAGCAACAGAATAGGAAATAGTGTTATTATATAATAATAAATTTTATTATATAATAAATTAAATATGTTATTATTCAAAAAACTATTGTTTTCTGATTTTTTTGTTGTTTTATATAAGTAGTTCATTCAATTTTCCTTTTTTTATAGACCCAATAATTAACTTTCTACAATTTTGGAAAGGTTTTTTAGTAAATATTCCATAATATACTGAAATGTTTCAGGTTTGTCTTAAATTCAATGATAATTTTTTTCTAAGTCATTTTAAACAAACAAGTTGTAAAAAAAACATTTCAGGCATACAATGACAATCTGCACGATTATCATTATAAAAATAATTTAGCACATGTAGTATGAATTTTAAATATAATATTATGATAGTATAAAAACATCAAGATAAAATTAAATATTTTATATTTTGATAAAAATTATTAAAGAATGGTATCTTATGTTTAATAACAATTATAAATACATAGGTTTAATTTTGTGCTTAAATAAGAAAACAGGATACATATAATCTGTATCCTGTTTTTATAATTGATAATTTTTTACTTATTCTTTAAAGTAATAAAATTAATTTAATAGACTTGTGGTTGTGAATGATCAAACACGATCTAAAGGATATAAGCATTTGTTAGTTCTAGTAGAATATGTTGTAGCAGCAGATTCATATAATACATATATAATGTACTGCCAATAGTAAAGTAAATCCCTCTGCCATAGGGTATAGTAACTGTACTTACAGCACTATTTTTGTAAATAAATCCAATTGATATAGAATTTGCCAAGTTTAAAAATATTTTTACATAACCCCATAAAATCTACTTTTTCTTACTTTTTATTAAAATAAACTTGTTACAAAATAATTGTATTATTCCAAAGGTGCAACGAGTCCATCCGAACCAGTATAAATATAAGCATCTGATACATAACCACCGTCTATATGATCCCAAACTTTTGTTGTTCCATAAGTACCTGTTATAGTTGTTCCATAAGCCTGAGTATAAATTTTTACTTTTGCACCGTCAGCAACAGAACCAACAATCGAATAGCTTGTTCCTGGGCCTGATCTTACACTTAATGGTGAACCAGCAGTATTTACAGTTCCTATAACATAACTTTGATTTTCACTAGTGTAATACACCTGCCCATAGTAATAAATTTGACTACCGTCAAAATATATTTTTTGTAAAATCCCACTTAATCTTTGCTCATAATGAAGATGTGAAATAATAGTATATTTTGCACTGCTATGACCTACTGTACCTATTTTTTGACCTCTTTTTACTGATGCACCTGCACTAACAGTTCTTGTATTAAGATGGCAATAATAAGTTGTCCAGGCACCGCCATGATCTATAACTATATAATTGCCATATCCTGTTGTTGTAGAATATGTCGATACTGCAACAGTTCCATCTGCTGATGCTACAACTGTCATTCCAAAGTCATCTTCTCCACTAGTACCCCAATTTAAGTCAGAAGCAAGTAGTGGGCTATGACTCGTATAAGTCGAACTTTTCCATCTCTGACCTGCTGGAAAAGGCATTTGAAATAATGGTCTTGTCCCTGATCTTGTAACAGTTCCTTCTTTAGGATAGATCGCAACAGCAATACTATCTTCTTCTGTTATACCACAACTATCGTTTTCATCATGTTGATCAAGAGTATCAACAATATTTGAATCGTTGATCTGATCTTGTGATGTGTTTGAACCATTATTGTTTTCAATAAAGGGATTAGAACAACCTAATACCAATAAAAGGAATAAAGAAAACAAAAAGAATCTCTTCATTCTTAACCTCCATTAAAATATATTTATTAATAATTTATCATATATTTACAAATTTATGTGTGATATTGTTTACAGATTAACAAATTTTTAAAAAAAAATTATTTTAATTTAATATAAATTGTATTAAAATTAACAATCAAGGAGGATTGTTATGGTCTCAATTTCTGAATTAAAATCAATAACTTATATAAAAGATGCAGATGAGAAGGACCTAATGTATATTTCAAAATATATGGAAAAAATACATTTAAAAAATAACTATTTAATTTATGGTGAAAATGATCCTGCTGAATTTATTTATTTTATATTAAAAGGTTCTGTTTGTTTAAACATTCAAATTGAAGAAAATAAGTATTATTTACTTTGTAATTTATATGAAGGAGATATATTTGGAATTGGTGAAATTTTTTATGATAATTATTATACAAATTCTTTTACGACTTCTGATTGCATATTGTTGAGAATGAGTAAAAAATCTTTTTTTAATAATCTTCTTGAAATAAAATTTTTTAATAATCTTATTATGAAAGACCTCGCCAATATAGTTAAAATTAATATGGTAGGTAAAAAATATCATAATGGTATTAATAAAATTTTATTGGCTTTGAATTATTATTGTAAAATATCTAAAAATAATGCTGATTCATATATTCTTAATAAAAATATTACTATTGAAAGTATTGCTAAATCTATTAATCTAACAAGAGAATATGTATCACGGGTTTTC
This sequence comes from Spirochaetes bacterium GWB1_27_13, assembly GCA_001829125.1. Lineage (GTDB taxonomy): Bacteria > Spirochaetota > GWE2-31-10 > GWE2-31-10 > MWDO01 > GWC1-27-15. The sequence continues at coordinate 9,335 of MIAN01000095.1, forward strand.
TCTGAATTAAAAGAAAAAAACATTCTTAGAAAAGAGCACAGTCAAATAATAATTAATAAAAAAGAATTTCATTCATATTTTTTATATGAAGATATATGTGATAAAATGAAGTTTTAATAGAAATTATTTATATATTATCAAAAAATAAGCAAATTAGACTGATTGAAAAAAATTTTACTAATCTATAAAAAATTCATCCCTTTCATTTTCTTAATATAATTGACCATATAAAAATTATTGAGTATAATCCAAATCTATGAAAAAAAAAATATTGGTTTTTGTTTTTATAAATATTTATTTTTCTCTTTTTTGTGGAATAATCCTTCCTGATTACAATAAAACTTTGCCACTACCTTTCATTCAACCTAAAAACGAGACAAAAGACCAAAAATTAATTTTTAGTTTTAAAATTGGAGATGTGCCGGGAGATCTGAGCATTTTTGGTAACTGGAAAATAAGGGTTGGTTTTGGCACTGGTTTTGTACTTTTTCCAGAATTGGCTTTTTTATTAAATGTTCCTAATATGAAACAGGGATTGATATTTGAACAACAGAGAGTTTTTACGGTTGATTGGATTACTGACAATGGGATAAATTTACATTTATTTTTTAATGATGATCTTAATGCAACAGAATTTAGTTTTAAGTATCAGGTTCAGAAAGTACTAAATAGCATTTATATAACAAATAAATTTAATGGTTTTTCTGTGAATCATTTTAGGGAATTGAAAGGCGGTAGACCACAAGACATTAATTTTGGTCTTGATTGGCAGCATAAATTTTATAAAGGAAGATTTGATATTCAATTTGACTCTGTCAAAAAAGTTACTGATAGTTTTAGAGGTAATAAAAAATTTGTTGATGCAAAAATCTTTTCTTCACAATACGAAAGAGGTATTTATTATTATTTGCCAGATAAAAATATAGGTAAAACCATCGAAGTTTTTATAAGCGACGACAAGGGAGAAAATTTTACAGATTTGCCACAAAATTTTAGTGAACCAAAAAAATACACTAAGTTAGTAGAAAACCTTGATTACAAACTTGATGTAGAAAATGGCTTAATTACTTTTAAACAAAGCAGTTATAAAAAAACTTTATTGATTTATTATGAAGCAAATATTAATGGTAGTTTTTTTGAAGTTGGTAACAATAATTGCGGTAAAAATGGTATTTTTGGTGGAATAGACTTTAATAAATCAAGTTTTTCGCAGTATTTTGTTAAACATAATAATAAAGACTATCTTATTCTATCATTCCAAAATAATTATTCTTATTTTGAGGAAAAAAACTCTTATAAAGTTACAAGTATTAATTCACAAATTAGTAGTTTATCTGTCGATATTTTTGATGAAAATAATTTGAGGCTTACTGGTTTTTATACAATTTATGATGAATATACTGGTTGCATTAGGATAAGAAAAAGTGATATAAAAGCCGATCAATACAATATTTATCCTTTTATCGATAGTGTGGATAAAGAAAATTTTTATCTATCTTTCAATACCCCAAAAGAGTCTGGCTCAAAGAATATGATTAATTATTCTTTTTTTCTTACAAAAGAAAGTCTCAAATTGACAAATAACCCAGTAGAACAAAGCATTTTAGTTTATTTAAACTCAATTTTGTTGGATAAGTCAAAATATTCTTATGATTTTGTTACTCAAAGTATAGTTATAAACCTTGATTTAAATGATAATGATATAGTAGAAGTGAGTTACACAACAGAAGATGTTGATTCTTACAATTTAACAGCCGCTTTACAAAATGAGTTTAAATTGAATGATTATTTGATACTTGGTGACTCATTTTGGTATAAAATGCCAGTAAAATTATGGGAAGATAGTTTTTATAATAAACTTCACTCAATTGAGTTTTTGTACAATCTTAATTTGTCGGGTAATTTTAAAAAATTTTTGATTGATAAAAAAAATGGAAAATTAGACTTTACACTTAGTGCAGTTTTGTCTGTTTTTAATCCAGAAATAAAAAGTTTAACAATTGTCGAAGATTTTGAATATGAGTTGAAAGGGTATCCTTTGGACTTGGAGTATAAAAGATGGTTTCCTGTAAGTATTCCAACAATTTATAAGGAGTTGAATGGTGTGACTTATGGCAAGCTTTATTATAGAAACCTCCATAAATACGGTATTACAGCAAATGCAAGTTACATGTCTTTGTACGATAGCATTCCAGATAGAGACGGTTGGGTTGCCGACTCACAAATCGGTCCTTATAGCTCAAACGATGGGTATAATGGTGAAAAAAATTCTTTGTCTTTGGTTACAGAATTTGATTTGCAAGCAGGGGAGGCTATTAGTATCGCAACTCCTCTTACAGATAGTAATTTTGATTTTACAAAATTTCCAGAACTTACAGCTGCGATTAAAGTTTTGGAGCTAACTGGGAATGTTGATATTTACCTTGATTGTGGGTTAATTTCTGAAAAATTTAATGCTTTGGACAACCTCACTCAAAAAGAAACTATGGATGAGGGGTTAAAGTATTTAGTTAATAATTTTTATCTTTATAAAGGAAAGAATGATGGGCAAAATTCGACAAATGATTTTAATGGAAATGGACTTTTGGATATTGATACAACATCTGATATTTCAAAATTAAAATACTTTACTAATTTTGATAACTCAGCAGATTATTTTACAGTTGGTACTGGTGATAAAAAAGTTGTTAATTTTAAAATTGATTACCCAGAAAGGCTAAAAAATCCACGAGGTTTGAGGCTTACGATTTATTCAAAAAATGGGGCTTCGGGTAAACTTTTTTTTAACCAACTTAGATTTACAGAAACAGGGTGGGAATATGGAAGTGTTCTTTTTGGCAAAAAAATAGATTCTTACGCACAAGAAATTTTTCCTGCAGAAGATAGTCTTTTGGAGGCAAATATATTCTCACAAAAAAACAAAGATTTTGATAGCAAACTCCACTTTCAGAGATTTAGAGAACGAACTTTAAGGGTTAAGCTAAAAAAAGATGAACAAATTTTTATAAAAAAACGATTTTTAACACCAATTGATATTTCTTATTTTAAAAAACTTGGATTTTTTCTATTTTTGCAAAACCATAGTTCAAAAATGTTAAATATTTATTTAAAAGATACTCAAGGAAATGAAATTGTTTATAAAACAAGCCTTTTTGATAAAAAAGATGGCTTATGGCATAAAATAATGTGTGATTTTAATCAATTTCAAAATTATGATTCGAGCAGTAAACAAATTACTGAAGTAAAGTTTGAGTTTTTGAATAATGATTCTGTTGACAATACGATTTTTATTGATGAAATTTTTATGGACGAACCAAATACTTTTTTTGGTTTTGGGACAAGAAACGAGTTTAATTATTATGATAGTGGACTAAATTTAAAAACTAAAGGTGGATTTAGTATTTTTAGTAACCCTTTAATTAAACTTATGACTTCTTTTAATACAGAAAATTTTTTACGAAATGAGTTAAAACCAGACAAAAACTACATTTTAACTAATGAATTCACAATGTCTTTCAAATTTGTAACACTTGATTTTTTTGTGAATTCCAATTTAGATTTTGTTTTTAAAAATTATAGTGTTTACAATCCGAAAGAAGATTTTAGATTAAAAGTTATACGAAATCCATCACAAAAATTGCCACTTTTTTTTACATTCTTTTATGATTACAAAAAAACTGGTATTCCAGACGCAGCGGGTAATTTGAGTCTTTCTGCAAAAAATGAAAATAGAAAATTACTTTTAGATATTGGTTTTCAAATACCTTTTGTTTTTTTAAAAACTGGCTATAACATTGACACCTTAAAAAAAGAAGTATTTTATAATAGTAATAAATTTGATGTAAACTTTAGAGTAAATGTTTCTGATATTTCTTTTAAAATAGTGTACAGTATTGATAATAAAAGGAAGCAAAGTAATTTATCTGGTGTTTTTTCGCTTGATAATTTGGGTTATGTTTTTTATGAAGACTTTACAAGTTTTTTTTACGAAGGTGAGCAAAAAAGTCAATTACTCAATTTAAAAACTGATTTTAATTTTTTTACAAATTTTTCTTTTACTAATGAAATCGAATACAAAGACGCAGGCTCATTTTTGGGTACAAAAAATTCTTTTGTTTTCAATAATAAATATTCCAATAAAAGTATTTTTGATATAAAAACATCATTTAACAGTCAAACAAAATCTTTTTTTATAGCAGAATACAAAAGAAGTATTGATAATTCTTACCAAAAAGATTATCAAAATATCTATTGGGATGTATATTTCTATAATTTTGGTAATTCTTTCAATTATATAACGCCTTTATTCTTTTTTCCTCCGTTTTCTTCGATTTATACCCAAAATAAAAAGAGATTATTTGGTGAGAATATAAGGTTTGCAAGTTTTGGTGACACTCTCAAATTCACTCTTGATTGGTCGATTTATTTGCAAAAAATTATGTTTCTTCCTTATAAATTTGTTTTTACAATCGTTGAGTCTATTACAAACTTAGTTAATTACAATTCAGTTTATGATATTAGTTTTAGCCTTTTTGGTACAGGAGAACTCAAAAGTGGAGATTTTAATAACATTTCTTTAGAATATTCGATTACCCAAAATATAAATATCAAACCAACGCAAACCGATTTTAAAACAGAAAATAATTTGACACTCAATTTTTATCTACTTAATGGAATGAGTATAGAAAATATTTTTTCGTACAACATTCTTTATACAGATTCTACCCCAAAAAAAGAGTTTAATCATAGTTTTAGTTTTGCATCGAAGTTATACAAAGATTTTTTCAAAAAAAATTACGAACTTGACGATGTGGAAGGTGTGGAACTAACTTTTTTACTGGAAGCCACTTCAAATTTTTACCAAAGACTCGATAGGATAACTGATAATCTTGATAACCCACTAAAAGTTTATTTTACACCAACAGTTGGTTATAGATTTAACAAAAATATTACAGTAAGTGGAAAAACTCGATTTGGCTACACAATGGATTCTAACCAAATGACTAAATACATTAAGCATAATTTTGGACTTGAGATTACGGTTGAGGGGATAATTAGTTTTTAGAGAAGTTATTATGCCAATCGTTTTTAAAAGGTCAATAAAAAATAGAATTGACATTACTTGTAATTTGACTGGATTAATAGAGATAAGCGTTTAAGGTATAGAGACAATTTGGACAATTGTCAATATACTTTTTGTTTACCTTATGGTCTTTAAAAATCTTTTTTAATTTTTGGTTTAAAAACTCATGTCCTTTTGACCAATCAATGTCTTTGTTAATTTCTGGATAAAAAAAATCAAGAGGTTTTAATAAAAATTACATATTAGAATTTGTTGATTCTATTCTAAAATTTATTTCCTCACTCTCTCAACTCTCCAGCTATTTTTTTTGACAAACTCAAAAATTTTATATATATTAAACAAAGAGGAAATAATTATGGATAAAATAAAAAAATATTTTGATGAAATTAGAGATAAAAAAATATTAATTCAAGGGCTTGGGTTAAATGGTGGCGGGGTAGGGACAGCTTTATTTTTTTTAGAAAATGGGATACCTGTTACTATTACTGATCTAAAAACAGAAAAAGACTTAGCCAAATCAATTGATGAATTGTCAAAGTATAACGATTTGATTACTTATGTACTCGGCGAACATAGAGAGTCTGATTTTGTAAATGCAGATATTGTTGTAAAAGGTCCAGGTGTGCCTCCAACAAACAAATTTATCCAGATAGCCAAACAGAATAATGCACAAATTACATCAGATATTGGCATATTTAGTAAGATTGTTCCTTGTCCAATTTTTGCTCTCACAGGTAGTAAAGGAAAATCGACAACAGTATCTGTAATTTATAGTATTTTTAAAGCTAAATCAAAAAATTCTTTTATAGGTGGGAATATTACGATTTCTCCACTAACTTTTTATAAAGATTTAACAGAAGAAAGTCTTTTAATATTAGAGCTATCAAGCTGGCAATTACGCGATATAAAGGAAGAAAAATTTTTATTTAGCGGTGCTGGTATTACAAATCTATTGAGAGACCATCAAAATTATTACCAAAATATGGAAACTTATCTTGTGGATAAAGCGATTATAACCCAAAATCAGACAAAAAATGAGTTTTTATTACTTCCTTACAATGATTTTCATCTAAATTCTAAAAATATAAACACTAACGCACAAATTTATTATTTTTCAAAAGATGATAGCAAGGCAAATTTTTATTATGAAAATGGAATAGCATTCTACAATGACGGTAAAACTAAAACTAAAATCTTTGACTCAAAAATAATCAATGTTATTGGTGAACACACTAAATTAAATATTTTGATAGCAGCTGGATTTTGTTTTTTGGGTGGAATAGATTTACAATCAATAGAGGAAGGCATTAAAAATTTTACTGGCGTTTCTTTTAGGCTTGAGTTAATTAGAGAGTGGAATGGTATTAAGTTTTATAATGATACAACAGCAACAATTCCAGACGCCGCAGTTAGTGCGATTAAATCTTTTTCTACTCCGATTATTTGGATCGCTGGCGGTAATGATAAAAACCTTGATTTTTCTTGCGTCAAAGAAATATCTGGCATTCCAAAAAAGATATTTATGTTAAAAGGCGATGGAACAAACAAAATGAGGCAATTTTTAGACCGAAATGATATTATAGAAGGTAGTTCTTTGGAAGAATTGCTTACTCTTGGCATTAAAGAATCACAAAAAGGTGATATTATTCTTTTATCACCTGGTTGTACATCTTTTGGGCTTTTTCAAAACGAATTTCATCGTGGGGAAGTCTTTAATGATTTTGTAAGAAACCTCAAGTAGTTTTAAGGACAATTTTTTATGGATGAGAATGCAAACGCCTACGTCTAAATATTAAGAGAAAGATTAAAGACTTATTTGATAAAAATCTATCTATTTGGCTCAAGGCAAATAGATAGTATCATACTAAAATCTGAAGAAAAATTACAAATAGTAAAATAATTACAGAGAAATCCTATGGAAACAAATCTACCCCTTGTTTCCATAGAATAAAATTTTCTACCTGAAAATATACCAACTCAATCCAAAAATTTTCTTCTAATTTTTTTAAAAATGCCTTCTACCGAAGAAAAAACTGGAATTATTATTGGATCAAATTGTATTTTTGAATGGTCATAAATAATTTCGCATGCTTTTTCATGTGAATAAGGCTCTTTATAAGACCTTTTTGAAGTTATAGCATCATAAACATCGCAAAGTCCAATAATTCTTGCACTAATAGGTATTTCTTCGCCTTTTAATCCAAAAGGATAACCTTTACCATTCCATTTCTCATGATGATAATAAGCAACCTCTTGTGCTAATGCCAAAAATGTTTTTTCACCAACAAACTCATTGAGCCATTTTAGCGTATCACCACCAATTTTGGTATGTGTTTGCATTTCTAAAAACTCCTCATAGGTTAATTTATCTGGTTTTTGCAAAATTGAATCAGAAATACCCATTTTACCTATATCGTGAAGTATTGAAGAAAAAGCCAAATCTTCTATATACGCTTCTGTTATATAATTTTTTTTAGTTGTATAATCAACAAAAATTCTTTTTTGATAAATCTCTTGTGTTAAAGCCCTTACATAACTTTGTATTCTATCAAGGTGAGCGCCAGTTTCTTTATCTTTATATTCTGCAAGCTTAGAAAAGCCAAGTATAGTTGCATTTTGGACTTTGTTTAAAATTCTATTTATTCGAGATAATTCTGTATTTGTAACCTTTAAAGCCTCTTCAAGTTTTTTTTGTAAAGTAATATCATACATTACACCACAAAAATTAGTTATTTTTCCATTTTCTACAATTGGGGAATACCTAATATCAAAGAATTTTTTTACACCAAGGTCAGATGTGTCTATTTTTACTGAAATAGTCTCTTTTGGGTCGTTAAATTTGTCTAAATTGACTTTATTTGATATTATACTTGTAAAATCTTCTATCTTGTGGTTATTTTCAGATAGAATATTTTTTAAAGTATTATTTATAAATTTAATTTGTCCTTTTGTATCTTGAATAAAAAAACCTTCTCCTATGTGTTCTTCTAAAAATTTTTCCTTTTCTTCTAAAGATATGTTTGTATCTTCATCTTTTTTATTAGAAAATAAATTAATTTTTAATATTTCGTTAATAAATTGTTTTATAAAAGATTTTGAAATATCAGAAGATTCATTCCATAAAGACTTAAAAAAATATAATGTTTCTTTAATTTGAAAGCAAATTCCATAAAATCTGTCATTTTGATAAATAATGATATTTTTTTTGTAGGAATAACATTTTCTATCTTTTAGTATCTTTGATATTGCTTTTTTATTTGTTGTACAATTTAATTTAAAACCAATTTTTGATAAATAAAATTGTATTTTTTCTAAATTTTCTTCGTCTCTTATTTCCAATAATATTTTTCTTAAACTTGATTCTTTTATTTTTTTTGAAAGAAAGACAATATAATCAAAAAATATTTGCCTATTTTTAACTATATCTATTTCTTTTTGCAATAAAACATTCTCAGCAAAAAAGCATTTCTGATTTTGAGTAAAAAAAACAATAAGTGATGATTGGTATTTTTTTGAAAGGTCTCCTGCTTGTTTTAGTTCAGAAGTAAAAAACACATCATAAAATAAAAAGTCCAAATTAGACACCGAAACATTTATATTTTTATCATCGAGTTGATTTAATAATTTATTGTTTTTTATAAAATTTCTAATTGTCATTGTACTCACCTTTTTTAAACACTCTTTATAAGCAAACATTATACCATTAATATAATAAATTTGTTAATTAATTTCAAGGAATATATTAAAGTGAATTTTTTTTATTAAAAAAAAATATTCCAAATTAGTAACTCTTTTCTATTTTTTATAAAAAATCTGAATTTAAGAATAGGTGATACTGAATTAAACTATATTGGCACGGATAATTAAGATTGTAAGTTAAAAAATTTGGGGACATTGTTGCCCCCATAAATCTTAAATTGTAATGTCAACTCTTCCACCAATACCAGCAAAATCAGATAATAGATTACCAGATAGTAGTGTCTTTGTTTGAGTTGCTTCGGAGATTACATTTTCTATCGTGTGATTTAGTTTCGCAATTCGTTGATAAGTCGAAAACTCAATCCCTCCAACCATAAGCGACTCCTATAAGGAATTAATTATTTATTAATATTTCGACAATTTAAAAATCTTTTTTAATGTTTTTATTTTAAATTTAATAAAAAACTATTCGTTTTTCTGGAAATTTTATTAAAGTGTGTTATATTTATAAACAAACGAATCTTACCTATAGATAAATCATAAAAATTCTAACAATTATTTTTGGTATAAATCTGGATGATTCTCCCGAAATTTTGTCTTGATTTCTTAGAATTTTTGTGTTGCTTATTTGTAACATATTTTAATATTTTTCTTAAGGAGTTCTATGATGAACAAAACAAAATTATTTTTTACACTAATCGTTTTTACGATTTTATCTGGTTTCTCTATCTTCGGTCAAACAGTTACAAATTCTACTGATGGAGGCATTTTCTTAAAGGGTGGTGGATCACAATATAACAACTGGCTATTTCAAGAAAATGGTATAAACTGGGGACTTTTTTATCTTAACCATCCTGAAAACCCTAAATATTTTGGTAATTACCTAACAAAAGGTGCAGAAACATTCTTTACAAGAAATGAGGAAGGTGGATGGAATTTTCCTTCAACAGCAGTAAAATTAGATGGAATAGGAACAAATCAATATACTTATGCTGTTGCTATGCTTTCACATGTAAATGGATATTTTTGGACTGCTG
>MIAN01000096.1 GCA_001829125.1 Spirochaetes bacterium GWB1_27_13
AACAGCAGATGTATATTGTCCAGGTGTTTTTAATGCTTGGATTGTTGGTGCCTGTAAATCAAGATTTGCATCTATTGTATATGGGAATGAATAAACATTCCCAGCTTCATTATTAACAGTAACGCCAAAAGCTTTGATTGTTTTTGATGTTGATATTGTAATAGCACCTGTATATTTTGTTGAACTTTTTGTAGGTGTTGTTCCATCAAGAGTATAATAAATAGAATCTGTTGTATAAGTACTTGTTAAAACAACCGATTTTGCTGCACTATATACGCCAGAAGGTGGATTTGCAGTAATTACTGGTAAATCTGGATTTGTATCATACCAAGTACCATCTTTGTACCAACCTTCTTTATTTCTTGTTAGGTCAACAGTTTGTGGACTCCCTTGATTGTTAAATATTACTGAAGAACTTGTTACGCCAGCAATTGTATATGTGTACCAACTATTGCCTTCGCTTGTCATAGCAACACCAGGCCATGTTGTTGGTGTTTTTGTTGGAACTGTATTCCAGTAATGTAAGTATGCTTTTGTCCAACCAGAAGGTAATTTAAAATGTACTTGTAAGCCAGTATTTGAAACAACATTCATAGAAACGTTGATTGTTTTTGGAGAACCTGTAACACCAGCTGATGTTACTGTAATAACTGCTGAGTAACTACCCACAGCTAACCCTGTTGTAGATACAGTTGCTGTAATAGTAGCTGGTGCATTACCAGAAGTTGGAGATAAAGTAAGCCATGTTTGATTGTCTGTTATAGAATAAGTTAGCGTACCACCTCCACCATTTGAGATATTAAATGTTTTAGATGATGTTTGGCTAACAAGCATATCACCAAAATTTAATGAACTTACATCAACATTCAAAATTGGAGTTGTTACATCTGGATTTGAAGCATACCATGTACAATTCCATTTTCCATCAGCAGCTTGAGTAGAAGGTTTTGCCCAGCCTTCGCCAGTTCTTGATAAATCTACTGTTTGGCCGCTTCCGCCACCTGTACCGTTGTTAAATACAATAGAAGAACTATTTGTATTTGCAATTGTATAAGTGTACCAGCCACTACCATCATCTGTCATTGTTACACCAGGCCAAGTTGTTGCTGCTACTGCTGGATTTGTATTCCAATAGTGCATTTTTACAGTTGTCCATGCTGTTGGTTTTTTAAAGTGAACTTTTAACCCTGATCCAGCGGCTTCTGGGTTTGAATTATACCATACGCCGTCTTTGTACCAACCTTCACCAGTTCTTGATAAATCCGCTGTTTGAGGTTGACCTTTGCTGTTAAAAATTAATGATGCAGAAGTAACATTTGGTATTGTGTACATAAACCAATCATTACCTTCGCTTACCATTTCAACACCTGGCCATGTTGTTTGTGGAATTACTGGAGTTGTAGCCCAATAATGCACATAAGCATAAGTCCATGTTGAAGGTTTTTTAAAATGAATAACAAGTCCGTTTACACTGCCAGATGTGCCCACATCTGTAGTTACTGATTTTTCTTCTTGTTTGTTATCCTGTAAAATACTAGGATTAGAACATGAGAAAAGAAACACGAGGGAAAGCATGAGAAAAAGTTTAAACAAAAACTTTTTTGTCATAAGAAACTCCTTTTTTAATTACTTTAATACTTTATTACAACCCATAAATCCCTCCAATTATAAATCTAAAAAAAAAAAAAATCAACAAAAATTTCAAAAATTTTATTTTTTATTTATATTTGAAATATTTTAATAAATCAAATAAGTTTAATATCTATTAAAAGTAGCTTTTCTTCCTTAATAATACTTTTAGAAATGCAAAATCTAAATAAATTTAAAAAAAATATATAAATTTTTTACAACCTATTGACATTAAAATAAATTCAATTAGAATTATAATAGAATTTATTTATAAATTAATTTTTAATAGGAGGATATAAAATGAAACAAGTGAATTGGACTGTCTGTTTAATTTTGGCTATTTTACTTGGAACTTTAGGCGTTGACAAATTCTATATGGGTAAAATAGGTCTTGGTATTGCTAAGTTACTAACATGCGGTGGTATGGGTATTTGGGCAATCATCGATATTATTCTTATTGCTACAAAATACAAATATAAAGATGTTGAATGGGTTGATAAATAATTTAACTTATTAAATTACATTTTTTGTTTTTGAAGAATACCTCCAATTTGTAAAATTTGGGGGTATTTTTATTACATGGATTAGAACAGATTAATTTTTTTTTCTATAAACAGAAAAAATTTTATGTAGAACAAAAACTTTTTACTATACTATTGACTTAATATATTAAAAATTATATAGTTATAACACAGATTTTTTAGATTGTCACAAATTACACAGATTAAAGCTTGTAATTATTTTTTTAGTTTTGACAGACACAAAAATTCTGGATACAGTTAATAAATACAACATAAAGGAAACACAATTAATGTCAGAAATATCTGTAACAGTTAGTAATGTATCAAAATGTTACAAATTGTATGATAAACCTATTGATAGATTAAAAGAATCTCTTAACCCATTCAGAAAAAAATACCACAAAGACTTTTATGCTCTAAAAGATCTTAATTTAGAAGTAAAAAAAGGTCAAACTCTTGGTATAATAGGACAAAATGGTTCAGGTAAATCTACTCTATTAAAAATTTTAACAGGAGTTTTAACTCCAAGTTCTGGACAATTTAACGTAAATGGAAAAGTATCAGCTTTGTTAGAATTAGGTACTGGTTTTAATCCAGAATTTACAGGTATTGAAAATGTATATTTTAATGGAACAATTCTTGGATATTCTCGTAAAGAAATGGAAAGAAAATTTGATGATATAGTTGCATTTGCAGAAATAGGAGATTTTATCAATCAACCTGTACGAACTTATTCAAGTGGTATGTTTGTAAGACTTGCTTTTTCTGTTGCAGTAAATGTAGACCCTGATATTTTAATTGTTGATGAGGCATTATCAGTTGGTGATGCTTATTTTGCTGTAAAATGTATGAATAAAATGAGAAAATTTAAAGAAGATGGCAAGACAATAATTTTTGTTTCTCATGATCCAGGAGCAGTTAGAACTTTATGTGAAAGAGCAATTTTACTCGAAAAAGGCAAAATTGTTGATGAAGGCGATCCTGATAAAGTTTTTAACTATTATAATACTTTAATTTCTCTCAAAAGGGAAAGAGAAGAAGAAAAAACTTATACTCAAGAGCAAAGAGATTTATTAAGGAAAAGAACTGGAAATAAAAGGGTTGAAATTACAAATATAAAAATATTTAATCAAAATGATATTGACACAGATACTTTTATTTCTGGCGAAAAAATCACTCTAAAAATGGAAGTAAAAATAAACGAACGAATAGAAAATCCAACTTTTGGCATTGCTATTAGAGATAGGCTCGGAAATGATATTTTTGGTGTAAATAATTATGTTATGAATGTTCAATCTGGAATTTTTGAGGAAGGCATTTACAATATCTGCTATGAGATGAATCTAAATCTTGGTGTAAATATTTATAATCTTACAGTTGCCGCACATACAGACGAGACACATTTAGCAGAATGTTTTGATTGGATAAATCAAGCCTATGTTTTTAAAGTTATTCCTTCAACAGATATTAAATTTAATGGATATTGTAGATTACAACCGACTTTTAAGGTTGAACAAATTAAATCATAGAAAGAATTATCTTTATGGGAAAACTAAACACTGAAATTTGTATTGATGATATTCTAAAAAAAATAAAAATAGAAGTTAATAAAAGACAACTAAATTATGAAGACAGAGACGATTTTTTGGAAGTAGAATTTCCTAATTACAAAAATTTTCACAAGAAAAACTTATTAGAAAAAAAAGATTCTTATACAGCAGGGGAGCTTGTAAGTTTTAATGATGAGGATTTTATTACAGTGGTTTATAATGTCTTACTAAAAAGAGACCCAGATTCGGTTGGTTTTAATAATTGTTTGGCAAGTCTAAGAAATTTTAGTAAAAATAAAATAGAAATTCTATGGGAAACAAAAAATTCCACAGAAGGCAAAAAATATAATGTCTGGGTTAAAAACCTAAAAAAAGAATATTACAAAAATAAAATAAAAAGAATATTAATGGATAAAATCCCAGTATTAAGGTATTTTGTAAGACTTTTTATTGCTTTTATAAAACTCCCTACAATTGCAAAAAATATTCATATAGTAGAATATAATCTTTATAAAAAAGTATCTGATAACGAAAATAAAATTTCTTCTTATTTTGAAAATACAAGGATAAATTTTTCTGATAAATTAAATGTAATGAGAACTAAAATTAACGAAGATAGTAAAAAAATTAAACAATTTGAAGAAGAGTTATCAAAACTCTCAAAAAAATTAGAAAATTTAAATAAATAAATAAAATTACAAGGATTCTTCTATGAGCTTAAAAATAGCAATAGTTCTTTCTTGGTTTGGTAAGAATGTAAAAGGTGGAGCAGAACAACAAGCTTGGCAATTTGCATCTCGTCTTGCTGCAAGAGGTGTTGAAGTTACTGCAATTACAACCTGTTCAAAGGATTATTTTGCTGATTGGTCAACAAATCACTATGAAAAAGGCGAATATACCGAAGATAATGTCAAAATACTAAGATTCCCTGTTAGACAAAGGAATAGAGACTTATTTGAGAAATATGTAGTAAAACTTCAATCAATAGGTCAATATTCAAATCAATATTCTCCTATTAAAAGAATAGAAGAAATGGTTTATCTAACTGAGAATATTAGTTCGTTTGAATTACTCGAATATTTGTCGGATAATGTAGATAAATACGATGCTTTTATTTTTATACCTTATCTTTTCCCTGTTGCAGTTAAAGGTGTGCCTCGAATAAAAGAAAAGGCAATTTTACAACCTTGTCTACACGACGAATGCTATGCCTATTTAAATCCTGTTAAAGATATGTTTTACGATGCTAAAATCTTATTATTTAATTCTCAAGGTGAGTTTGAACTTGCTAAAATGCTTTACGGTGAAGAAATTTCTCAAAAATCGATGGTAATTGGTGAAGGTGTAGAAATAGACCTAAAAAAAATGGAAGAATATCTAAATCCACCAGTAATCGATGGAGAATACATTTTATACCTTGGTAGAAGAGAAACTGGTAAAAACACACATTTATTAATAGAATCTTTTGATGAATATGTAGAAAGAACTGGCGGTAAGCTAAAATTAGTATTAGCAGGACCTGCTGATTTACCAGTAAAGCCAAAATCAGACCAAATTATTGATAAAGGGCTTGTTTCTGAAGAAGAAAAAATAAATTTACTCAAATACTGCAAGGCTTTGGTAAATCCAAGCGTAAATGAGAGTTTTTCGCGTGTTATTTTTGAAGCATGGTTTTCTAAAAAACCAATAATCGTACATAAAGAATGCCTTGCAACATATAAGGCTTTAGAGGCTGCGGGTTTTGCTGGCTGGTATGCAGAAGATAAAGAAAGTTTTACCGAACTTTTTACTGATGTTGAGAATGCAGGAACTGATATTTTGTCAGAAATGGCAGAAAAAGGGCTTGATTATGCAAAGAATCTTGCAGATTGGGATATTGTAGTTGATAAATATATAAAAACAGTTGAAAATCTAAAATTAGAACTTTCTCAAAAAGAACCTATTCCTCATTATGAGACTTTACTAAATAAAAATATAAAGATCGTTCTTACTTATTTTACAATACACCCATGGGATGCTGTTGGCATTGATAATATAATAATTTGTGATCTTTTACGCGAACAAGGTTTTGATGCGAGTCTTTATGCAGAAAATTTTACAGATGAGCTAAAAAAATATATGATTACTAAAGAACAATTGTTAGAAATAATGAAAGATGAAAACAACATAATCATATATCAACAGGCAAATAACTGGAAAGAAGGCGAAGAATTAATAGAAAACTGTAAAGCAAAACTTTTTATGAAGTATCACAATGTCACTCCAAAAGAATTTTTTGAACCATATTCTTCAAAAAGTGCCTATGCTTGTCTTTTAGGTAAAGAACAAACTGAAAGACTTGTAAAAAGTGGCAAATTCTATCATTATCTAGCATGTTCCCCATATAATGCTAAAGAATTAGAAAAATTTGGTGCTAATTCAGAAGATATTAGTGTTTCTCCACCTTTTAATAGAATACACAATTTTGATAGAATAAATGTAAACCCAGACTTATTTGGAAACTTCTTAAATGATAAGATAAATTTATTATTTGTAGGACGACTTGCACCAAATAAAGGTCATAAATATTTTATTGAAATAATGAAGTCTTATGTTAAACTTTTTGATAGAAATATTGTTTTTCATATAGTTGGTGGACTTGATCCTTCAGTTAATGCTTATTACGAAGAATTACAAGCTTTAATACATAAATATGGTTTGCAAGATGTTATTTCTTTTAAAATGCACATAAATCCTGTTGATTTAAATACTTATTATAAAGCCTGCGATATTTTTGTTTTAATGTCAGAACATGAGGGTTTTTGTGTACCGATTTTAGAGGCTCAATATCATAAAATACCTATTATTGCCTTAGATAGATGTGCTGTTAAATATACACTTGGTGAAAACCAAATCATTTTTCACGAACTTGACTATGACATGATAGCAGGTGCAATTAATGTAATTTATAATAACAAAAAGATTTATCAATATTTAATTGATGAAGGATATAAAAATTTCTTAAAGTACGAAAAAGAAGTTATATTTGGAGATTTATTAAAATTTTTACAAATAGAAAAAGATAGAGCCCAAAAAGTTGAAAAGAAAAAAATAGCATGGGTTTCACCTATGCCTCCACAAAAAAGTGGTATTTCTAATTATAGTTATGTAATAATTAAAGAATTAAAGAAATACTATGATATTGAGTTATTTTATGATATAGAACCAGAAGATGAAGTTAGAAACGAATTTTGGTGTTTTCCATTAGATAAACTGAGAAATTTACATAAAAAATATCACCAAATCATCTATCACATCGGTAATAGTGTAGAATTTCATAAAAATCTATATAAAGTTGCTTGGGATGTTCCAGGAATTACTGTTTTACATGATTATAACATACATGGCTTTATTACAGAGGCATTCTTAAAAGAAGACGGCGGTAGATTGTTTAAAGAGACTATTATTGAAGGATATGGGGCTAAAGGTGAGTATGTATGGAATATTATGCAAATTGGACAAGAATATGACCCTGCACAATTTCCAATGGCTCATGGGATAGTTAATAAAAGTAAAAAAACAATTGTTCATAGTGAGTGGTTAAAGACTCAATTTGAAAATAAAAATGTTTTTGTTATACCTCATTTTGCAAAGTTAAATCATATTCCAAAAGAAAATGATGTAAAAAAATTTAGAGAATCTTACAATATTAAACCTACTGATTTTGTTATATCATGTCTAGGGTTTATTAATTTTAACAAATTACCAGATGTTCAAGCACAGGCTATAAAAAAACTTGTTAAAGAAGGTTATCAAATTAAATTTATCTTTGCTGGTGAAAGTGGTTGGGAAGTTAAATCTTTAGAAAACGAGATTAAAGATAGTGAATACAAGGATAATTTTATTTTTACAGGCTATCTAAATGACTCTGATTATCACAAAGTTATTTTTGCATCAGATTTAATTATAAATTTAAGATTTCCTTCTATGGGTGAGTCTTCGGGTACTTTATTACATAGTCTTGCAGCTGGTAAACCCGTAATCGTTAGTGACTACAATCAATATAAAGAATTTCCTGATGATGTTTGTCCAAAGATTCCACTAAAAAACCCTATTGAGCATCTTTACAAAGAGATAAAAAATTTTATTGATAATAGAGAACTCTTAAAAACTTATAGTGAAAAAGCAAAAGAGTATAGTGAGACTCTATCAATCGAAAAAATTTGTGAAGAATATAAGAAGGTAATAGAATGAGGATAGCAATTGCAATAGTTCAAGTTCCATTTATGAGTGGTGGAGCAGAAATTCATGCTAATTTACTAAGAAATGAGTTAAAAAAAAGAGGTCATCAAGCAGAAATTGTTTGGTTTCCTTTTAAATGGTATCCAACAGAAAGCCTTGTTAATAGTATGATTATGGCAAGAATGTTTGATTTATCTGAGTCAAATGGTGAAAAAATTGATATGGTAATTGGTATGAAATTCCCTGCATTCTATGTTAAGCACGAAAATAAAGTTTTGTGGATACTCCATCAATATAGACAAGTTTATGATTTTTGGGGAACTATGTATGGTGACCAAAATAGCCCTGACGGTGAGTTTATTAAGAATACTGTAATTAAAAATGATAATTTATATATACCTGAAGCAAAACGAATTTTTACAAACTCAAAAAACACAGCAAATAGACTAAAAAAATATAATGATATAGATGGTATCGCTTTGTATCACCCTCCACAAAATTATGAAAAATTATGTTGTAGAGGTTATGAAAACTTTGTATTCTATCCAAGTAGGATCGAAGAAGTAAAAAGACAACGAATTTTAGTTGAAAGTGCAAAATACATAAAAAACGACATTAAAGTCTATATCGCAGGTATTGGTCCAGAAAAAGAGATGAATTACCTAAAGAATATGATTAAAGAAAATAACTTAGAGGATAAAGTTAAACTACTTGGTTTTATTTCAGAAGAAGAAAAAATTGATTATTATGCAAGAAGTTTGGCTATTTATTTTGGTGCTTATGATGAGGACTACGGTTACATTACTTTAGAATCCTTTTTTTCTAAAAAACCTATTATTGTTCATACTGACGCAGGTGGTCCACTCGAATTTGTGGAAGATGGTAAGAATGGTTTTGTTACTCCACCAGATGCAAAACTTGTAGCTCAAAAAATAGATTGGTTTTATGAAAATAAAGACACTGCTATTAAAATGGGTGAAGAAGGTTATAAACTTATGATTGATAAAAATATCAACTGGGATTTTGTTATTGATAGTTTATTGGGTAAAACATAATAACACTGATGAGCCAGATTATTCTTAATGGTATAAAAAAAATGTAATCTGTGTTAATTTAATAAAATCAGTGCTAATCCGTGTTATGAGGAGATTTAATGTTCAAAAAAGAAATCGATGATAAAATCAAAAAAAATATTTCAAACCCAAATAACAAAATAGAAATTGATAAGAATTGCGATATTGATAATAATTTTGAAATTAAAATTAATGGCGAAAACAATGAAATAATCATAAAAAAACATACAAAAATATTGAATTTTAGAATAAACATTGAAGGAAATAATAATAAGATATTTATAGACGAAAATTGTTTTCTAAAAACAAATGATTATGTAAAAATAGAAATATTTGGTAATGCTAATAATGTACAGATAGATAAAAATTTTAAAGTTAATAGACATCTATTAATTTATATATTAAGTACAGAATCAAATGTGCATATTGGAGAAGAATCTTTTTTAACATCAAATTGCTATCTGAATGGTTTTAGTCAAACATTAACGATAGGTAAAAAAACAACAATTGAAGGAAGTACTTTTTTTCTAAGTGAGCCTTTTTCTCGTATTGAAATTGGCGATGATTGTATGTTTTCATTTAACATAGATGTTCGTAATGGGGATTCGCATTCAATTATTGATCTTGCGACAAACAAAAGAATTAATTATCATAAAAATGTTAAAATAGGTAATCATGTTTGGATTGGTTATAATTCTATTATACTAAAGGGTGTTGAGATTGAAGATGGGAGTATTGTAGCTGCTGGTTCTGTTGTTACAAAAAGTATTCCAACAAATTGTGTTGCTGGTGGAAATCCTGCCAAAATTATTAAAAAAAATGTCACTTGGAATAGAGATTTAATATATGATAACGAATCTTTGGGTGAAATTAGGATTAATCCTAAAGATGTTAATTTTATTTTAAGAAATTTTTATGAAGATAAAATATGGACAAATGGTAATGCGTTAATAGAAAATATTAGCATTAAAAATGAAAAAAAATTAAAATATTTTCAATTAAGAACAAAAGGATGGCATCCTCATAAATTTCAATATGAAAAAATAGATTTAAAGATTTTTATAAATGATAAACAATTAATTTTTTTTAAAAATATAAGTTTAGATTATTTTTTTCTTATGGATAACTCAATAGATGAAATAAAAAAGATAAAAATACTTTCAAATACTTTTATACCTAAAGAAATGGAGCATAATGAGGACACAAGAATTTTGGGTATAGATGTTGACTACATGGTTTTGAGGGAAGATTTTTAAAAACTTGTGATTAACTATTAACAGGTTTTAGCAATACGACAATTCTCTAAATTTGCTATTAATAAATAAATTGATAAAATTGACACACTATGATATATCGCTAAAATTGGCTAATAGTTGGTATAAGTAGGATTACGGATTACTTAAAAAACTCTAAAAACATTGACATTTTTAATATTTTTCTATATTATTATTTTTCTAAAATAAGGTAGATTTATTTTATAAACAATGATTTTTTATATTTCTATTTACAATTAACCTAGTAATAATTTTTAAGGAGTAAAAATAAAATGGATTTTATGCAACTATTAAATTTTAATTTTAAAAAACCAACTTTAAATGAACAGGAACAAAAATTATATGATAAGCAATGTGACTTAAAGAAAAACTTAGAAAAATTATATTCTCGTCTTGACGCTTTAAATCTTTTAGGAAGAAATCAAAAATTTGATTATTTTACAACTCTTGTAAAACCATTTTTTGTTGATTTAACAAATTCATTGGCAACAATTTATAATTTATCTTCTATAAAAAATATTTCTGAAATAAAATCTTTTTTATTACAAATAAAGGATAAAGATTTTACTAAGAAATTTGAAGATAAAAAGATTTTTGATATTTTAGTTAAAGAAGAATTTAACGAAAAAGAAGTTGATTTAATATTAAACTTTTTGGATGAATATTTTTCTGATATTGTAAGTATAATTAAAAATTATATAAAAACAAATCTTAATACATCTCTTAACACTTTTTTTCAAAGATTGTATATTCAAGTAGGATCCGCTATTGCTATTTTAATAGTACTCATGTTTTTAGTTTTTTATATTGCTACTGGCAACTCAAGGCTTAATGAAGAATTTATTACTGCCGTTGAACAAGGCAATAAACCAAAAGTAGAAAAAATGATTTCTGAAAAGAAAATAGATATAAATTATCCTGGTAAAAGATTTAAAGCAACGGCTTTATTGTGGGCGAGTTTAAAAGGTCATAAAGAAATTGTCGAATTTTTATTAAAAAACGGAGCTAATCCTAATATCAAAAACTATACAGGCGATACAGCATTTACTTTTGCAAAAGATAAGCCTGAAATAATAAATATGTTATATGTTTATCAAAATGTTAAAAATGAAGAATTTATAAAAGCTGCTGAACTCGGAAATTTAGAATTAATAAAAAAAATAATTAAATCTAATACAGTACCCATAAATTATCTTGATAATGGCTATAAAGCAAGCGCCTTATCTTGGGCTGCTTTCAAAGGACATAAAGATGTTATTGAATATCTTATACAAAATGGTGCTGATCCACATATAAAGAATAATTTAGGACTAAATGCAATTGATCTTGCAAATTCTTCAAATTTTAAAGAAGTAGCAGATTATTTAACCAATTTAATTGTTAAAGGCGAAGAATTTATTAGTTTTTGTGAAAATGGTGATATTGTTAAAGTAAAAGAATATATAGAAAATAAAATAGTTCCAATTAATTATGTAGGAATTAGAGCTAAGGCAACTGGCTTAATGTGGGGAACTTTTAAAAAACATAAAGATATAGTTAAATATTTAGTTCAAAAAGGTGCTGATGTTAATTTAAAAAATGAATCTAATGCCACTGCTTTACAGATAGCACAATTACCAGAAATTAATGATAAAGAAATTATTGAAATGTTAAAAAAATCTGGTGGAAAATAATAGTATTATAATTTTTATTAATTCATAAAATCATAATATTACAAAGAGACAAATATATCTTTAATAAGTTGTTAATAACACTTGCATTTCTTGTAATATTTTTTAGTAAAGCGTTAGTATTTACGGAGGCGTTATAAAATGAAATTTTTAATTACTGGTGGTGCAGGATTTTTAGGAATTAACTTAGTGAGACATTTATTTAGCAAGGGTTACAAAGATATTGTATCATTAGATTTTGCCGAATTTGATTATCCAGAAAAAGATAAGATAAAAATAATCAAAGGTGATATTAGAGACAAAGACATTGTAAAAAAAGCAATGGAAGGAGTCAACGTAGTAATTCATACTGCAGCGGCTTTACCTTTGTACAAAAAAGAAGATATTTTTTCTACTGATATTGATGGTACAAGAAATCTTTTGGAAGAAGCAGAAAGACAAAAAGTAGAAAGATTTGTTCATATATCATCAACAGCTGTTTATGGAATACCTGACCATCATCCACTTATTGAAGACGATAAACTTGATGGGGTTGGACCTTATGGCAAGGCAAAAATTGCAGCAGAAGAAGTTTGTCTTGAGTTTAGAAAAAAAGGTATGTGTGTACCAATTATTAGACCAAAGTCTTTTATTGGACCAGAACGACTTGGGGTTTTTGCATTGTTTTATGACTGGGCTAAGGATGCAAGAGGATTTCCGATGATTGGCAATGGTAAAAATAGATACCAACTTTTGGATGTTGAAGACCTCTGCGAAGCAGCTTATTTGTGTATAACAAAAGACAAAAAAGTAGCAAATGACACATTCAACATAGGAGCAAAAGAGTTTACAACAATGAAAGAAGATTATCAAGCTGTTCTTGATTATGCTGGATTTGGTAAAAAGATTTCTACCTACCCAGCTTGGCCTATGATATGGACTTTAAGAGTACTTGAATTTTTTCATCTTTCACCACTTTATAAATGGGTTTATGAAACTGCAAGTAAAGATTCGTTTGTAAGTATAGAAAAAGCAGAAAAAACTATTGGGTATAAGCCAAAACATTCTAATAAAGATGCTTTGATAAGAAATTACAAATGGTATTTAGAACATTTAAAAGATTTTGAAAATAGAAGCGGTGTTTCTCATAGAGTGCCATGGAAACAAGGAATATTAAGGTTTTTTAAAATTTTCTTTTAATTGAAGGTATTAATGATAAAAGATTATATAAAATTAATTAGACCAAAACATTGGATAAAAAACTTCTTCGTATTCGCAGGGCTTATATTTTCGCTTAATTTATTACATCTTGGTTATATAATAAAGAGTTTGGAAGCATTTGCTGCATTTTGTCTTGCTTCTTCTGCTGTTTATATCTTAAATGATATATTTGATAAAGAAAAAGATAGAAATCACCCTATAAAAAATAAAAGACCTATTGCAAGTGGAAGAATATCTGTTCCAATTGCTCTTGTATTGTTTGTAATTTTTCTTGGTGGATCAATTAGTTTAACATTGATGTTAAATATACCAACGCTGATTATTTTAGTGTTATATATATTAATGAATTTTTTTTATACTATTTACCTAAAACATATAGTAATACTTGATGTAATGATAATTGCTTTAGGTTTTGTGTTTAGAGTTATGGCTGGTAATTTTGCGATAGGGGTACCTTCGACGAATTGGATACTCTTAACAACTCTGGCTATATCTTTGTTTATTGGTTTTGGTAAAAGAAGGCACGAGATATTACTAATTGATAAAGACCCTCATACTCACAGACCTGTATTAGGGCATTATAATGTTCAATTGTTGGATTATATGATGATAATCTCAGTAACTCTAACGATAATTACTTATGCTTTGTATTCTATTGATGTTGAGGTAATAAAAAAATTTGGTACAAATAAGTTAATTTACTCTGTCCCACTTGTTATATTTGGCGTATTTAGATATATGTATATTATATTTAAAAAAGGCGGTGGCGGAGACCCAGCTGATATAGTAGCAAGAGATAAGTATATAATAATAGATGTTATTTTATATGTATTAGTTATAGTTGGAATATTATATCTTAAAATATAAATTAATACTTTTAAATATAAATCTTTTTTAGAAATATACCTAATTTAATGACAATTAAACGATTATCGTTATAAAAGCGACATTAGCCAATGTCGCTTTTTTAAATTTTGAATAAAATTGTTCACTTCTTGACTTTTTATAAGAATTTTTGTATTATCCTAATTATACTATGATTATCCAAATTGTTAGTACATACTTAAAATTAATGAAATAAAACTAATAAAAGTGATATTAGCGAATGTCGTTTTTATCATTAATTATATATAAGGTGATTTTATTAAAAAATATATGAGAATTGTATATATTTGTGTTGTTTTAGTTTTTTTTATTTCCTCTTGTTACACTAATGAAGAAAAAATTATTTTACGAGTTAAAAAAGAATTGTCTAATGTTACGCCAAAAGACTTTAAGACTATTTTCAAAGAGGAGAATATTTTTACTCCTTATGGTATTAGATTTTCAAATCCAAATTATTATTATATTTTTGCAAAACTTTGTTATAATACTTATGGTTATGATATATGGTCTTCTTATTTATTGGATAGAGCATCAAATACACAAAATATTTTTAGAAAAGAATCTTTAAATTTTTATATAGAATCTCTTATAACTTCGGATAATTTCGGATTACTAAAAAAAGTTATTAAAAAAAATAATAATTTTATAGACAGCAATTACAAAGACTTTTTGAATGATTTTGTTGATAATAAAGATTTAAGTGAAATAGAAAACATTCCACCCAAAAAAGAATTTTTTATATTAATCAATAAAATAGCAAAAAGAAAAAAAGATGTAGTAAAAGAAAAAGAAAACATCGAAAAAATAGTTGATTTCATATTAAAAACAGGCAAAGAGATAGAATTTTACAAAAAAAATAGAGAAAAATTAAGAGAATTAGTTGAAATTACAAATTTTAATCCATTTATAAATTTATATTATTGCTATGTAATATCAGATTATCCATCATTTAAAAAGAATTTATTTGCTGGTCTAAGATATGTTGAAAATGAAAAAGAGTTAGAATTCGTAAAAAATATTTGTTATAAAATGAGTGAAAGAAAAGAATTTTATAAATCACTTGAAATGCTTTATAAATATAAGCAACCTTTCTTTTCTTATTATTATGCCTCTGAATTAGAGCATTTTTTGGGAAATGGCAAAACAATTTCTTTTTATCAAAGTATTCTACCTAAATTAAGCGAAAATAGCGATATAAATTATCAAATTAGAGCAAAATTACTCTATGCAAAATATAATTTTAATGAGACATGGATTAAAGATGTTGTTGATTTTGTTAATGATTATCCAAAGTCTTACCATTCAAAAGCTTTACTTAATTGGATGCTTAGAAGTGCTTTATATCAAAAAAAAACTTTGGTTGCAACTCCTTATTTAAAACAAATTGCTGTCGAAAAGATGGACGTTTTGGAGCAGGGAATATTCTACTATTTATTTTATCTTGTTGACTCAAAAAATGATGAGTGGAAACAAATTTTAATCAAAACAAATCCATTGTCTTATGGAGCATTATCTTTGACAGATGGAAAAATTGATGTTCAATATAAATTTCCTATTTTAAATAAAGATTTTTCTTTGGAAGGGCAAGCAGAAATTGATAAAGTTAAATATCTACTTGAGTTTAATCTTTTTGACGAAGCAAAGAATATTAAAATTGAAGGGTTGCAAAAGAATGAACAAATTGAAATATTAAATTTGATTTACAATCAGTATCTTTTGGAAGATGATTATTATAATGCTGTAAAAATCGCTGGTGAATATGCAAGTTTGCTTTATGGAGAAAACCTTGTTGGGATTGACATTGCTACATTGCAAATGCTTTTTCCTCTTCATTACAAAGATTTTTTTATAAAATATTCGGCTGAATATAACATTGATCCATCGCTAAGTTATGCAGTTATGAGAGAAGAGAGTCGTTACAATAAAAATATAGTTTCTTTTGCGAATGCAGTAGGACTTATGCAAATAATGCCTTCAACAGCAAAGTTTATTTCTGGAAAAACTGGAATAAAAAATTATGATCTAACTAATCCAGAAGATAATATTAGAATGGGGACTTATTATCTTCAATTTTTGACAAGATATTTTACAGAAAGTGAATTAATATTATCTTGTTATAATGCAGGTCCAGGACGAACTATTCGCTGGCATAATATTTATAGAAATTATCCAAATAAAATTATGTATGAACTCATCCCAATTGAAGAAACAAGACATTATATCCGTAAAGTTACAAGAAGTTACTATATTTATAAATTTCTAATAAAAAACGAAGAAAATATTAATAAAACAATAGCAAGTTTGAAAAAATAAGATATTTTTATTTATAATAGAATTTTTATTAACCAAAATTATCAAATAATGTAGAAAAATCCTCTTTTTTTTCAACTACTCTATTATTTGAAGATTTTTTTAGATTATTATCAATTTTGCCATCTAATCTATCTTTTATAAGATTATAATAAGTCTCTGATATATCCATTGTTATATAGTTTCTTTTTAATTTTTTAGATACAGCCGATGTAGTTCCAGTACCTCCAAATGGGTCTAATACAATATCATTTTCGTTTGAACTCGCCTTAATGATAATATCTAATAATTCTTCTGGCATTTGACAAGGATGATCGCCAAGCCTTTCTTTAAAAGTGCCACAAACCCTCGATATTTGCCAAACATCATCAGGTATTTTGCCATTAGGATTTGCTCTTTTATCATTATAAATTAATTGTCTTGCAGATGGAACCCTAATATTATTATCATTAAAAGTAAAATTATCTTTATCTTTAGTAAAATACAAAATATGGGTATGAGAACGACTAAATTTTTTCCTCTGATTTTGTCCAAAAGTGTAATACCAAATTATCCAATTTCTAAAATAAAAACCATTCCTTTTAAGAATTATATTTATTTCTGCTGCAAACTCATCACCAATAGCGATATAAATAGAACCTTCCTTTTTCAAAATCCTATAACATTCGCTTATCCAATTTTCTGACCAGTTATAATAATCATCATAAGAAAGATTATCATTATATTTATCATATTTTATCCCAATATTAAAAGGAGGATCAGCAAAAATCAAATCTATACTGTTTTGTGGAATATTTTGCATTATTTTTAAACAATCTTCATTATATACTTTATTTATTTCCATTAAATCTCCGTTTTTTTGTCAATGGTATTTGTATTTTTTATATTAGTATATAATATCTTACAAAATGTAATAAAATAAGTCAAATTAATACTGTTTAGAATTTTGATTTAATAGAAATATATTATACTTTAAATTAAATTTTTTTGTTGATTGTTTAATAATTTATTATAAAAATCTGCATCAATAGAGTTAGAAAAATTTTTTTCTATATAAATAATACCATATTTAGATTCATCAACTCCTTCAAACCCATTTTCTAAATAAAAACCTAAAAAATCAGATTCTTTTTCTATTATTATTTTTTTATTAAATTTAATTCTTGTTGTTATATATTCAATAAATTTTTCTGGTTCGTGAATATAATTTAATACAAGCTCTAAGTCAGGAATAGTTATACAAAAGGGTATTTGTTTATATTCATCAGAAAGAAATTTAATTTGAGAATTTAATGAGGTATAATCATCTAAATCATAAAAAGAACCAGAAAAATCATTATAAGAAATAATAGCTATAACATATTTATAATTTTCATAAGAAGTTAATTCATTTAATTCGTCTAATATCTTTCTATCCATAGTTATTTCCTAACTTATCATTTTACTATCCAATCCCCTTCAATATTTCTAATATCATGCTCACTCGATAAAAAGGGGTTATTATATAAAGACCGTCAACGCAATTTTTAATTT
>MIAN01000097.1 GCA_001829125.1 Spirochaetes bacterium GWB1_27_13
CAAATGCACACACAATTTTATATTCTTCACCCAAAAAAAGTGCTGATAGGTTTTTTGACTTTTTTTCTCATGATTTTCCATTTGCTTTTTTTAAGAATTGGATTTACATTTTGGTAATTTTTATTTTATTTTTTGGAAGTGCGATTTTGACTGGTGTAATTGTTTATAAAAACCCACAATATGTTAATAATATTCTACCCAAACAATCAATCGAGCAGATGAAGGATATGTATAAAAATGAGATGCAGTATGATTTATCGCAACGGTTTTATATGGCCGGGTTTTATATTTCAAACAATATTTCGATTGCATTTACATCTTTTGTGCTTGGTGTTACTTTTGGGCTCGGGACAATTTTGGTAGTGCTTTATAATGGAATGGTGATCGGTGCAGTTACTGGCTTACTGATTTCTGCTGGCTCTGGCACTATTTTTTTTAATTTCGTCGTTGCTCATTCGGCTTTTGAGTTATTAGGAATAGTTTTATCAGCGGGGGCTGGTTTTGCCATAGGTTCGTCGTTAATAGTTGCAAAAGACGAAAAAAGAAGTCATATTTTTGCCAAAAAAGCACGGGAAGTTGTACCGATTGTTTTGGTGGCTGGATTTTTTATATTCACAGCAGCTTTTATAGAAGGATTTATTTCGCCATCAAAAATTGATATAAAAATTAAAATAAGTGTTGCAATTTTTTCTTGTTTGATTATTATAATATATTCATATAAGGTATTTTTTACAAAAATATACAAAAATATTTCAAGAATCAGGAGAACATTATGATTAAAGCATCTATTGTTGGTATTTCTGGCTATGGAGGTATAGAATTATTTAGAATCTTACTAAACCATCCAGATATTAAAATAGTTTCTATATATTCTGAGAGTAACAAAGGACAAAAAATTGGGGCTTTGTATCCTCAGTATTCTCACTTAAACTATGTTTGCGATGATAAGACTCCAGACGAGATTGCAGATATAAGCGATGTTATTTTTACCGCTGTCCCTCATGGTGGAGCATCAGTGGAATATGTTTTGGCAAGCATTAAAAAAGGTAAAAAAGTCATTGATTTGAGTGCAGAGTTTAGGTTAAAAAATAAAGATACCTACGAAAAATGGTATGAAACAACTCATCATCACCCAGAATTACTTGCAGGAGCTGTTTACGGACTACCAGAGTTACACAAAGAAGAGATAAAAAAAGCGAATATTTTAGCAAACCCTGGCTGTTACACAACTTGTGGGATTTTGGCAAATGTTCCTCTTCTAAAAGAAAAAATTATTGACGAAACATCAATAATTATCGATGCAAAATCTGGTGTATCTGGTGCTGGTCGTAAGCCAAAGCAAAACCTACACTTCCCAGAGCTTAACGAAGGCTTTAGTGCTTATGGGATACCAATTCATAGACACACCCCAGAAATCGAGCAAGAATTGAGTCTTGTTTCTGGTAAAGATATAATTATAACTTTCTCACCAAATTTAGTTCCTATGATTAGAGGAATTTTATCTATTTCATATTCAAAAAATATAAAAGGTACTAGCCAAAAAGAATTATATGAACTTTACAGAAAATTCTACAAAGATTGTCCTTTTGTCAGAATAGTTGACGACCTACCCAACACAAAAAATGTTGCAGGGTCAAATTATATTGATATAGCAATTAGAATTGATCCTCGTACAAATAGAATCCTTGTTATCTCTGTCCTCGATAACCTAATAAAAGGTGCAAGTGGTCAAGCAGTACAAAATATGAATATTATGTTTGATCTTCCTGAGACAAAAGGGTTAGAATTTGTGGGGGTCTTCCCATAACACGGATTGGGACGGATTAGGGGAGATTGACACGGATTACGTTGGTTTTTATTTAATTGATTGATTTTTTTTATCTTTTGGTTATTTAATAATCCAAATTTCGATTTAATAAAATAAATCTTAGATAAACCACGAAGAATTGGATAAAATTTCAATAAAATAGATATTTTTTTAAATTTATTGGAGTTTTTAATCAGAATTCTCTTTTTTATTGCATTTACTTCGTGGTTTAAATTAATTTTTGAGGCTATATTATTCTGATTGCAATTTTAGAAATAGAAAAGATTGGGTATATAATACCTTTTCTCTATTTGAATAATTGTCCTTATAATAAATAATATATTTTGGTGAAAATTTCGATAATTTTTAATATATGACTTTTCAATACACATCAGCATATTTTATATCTGTTATGATTAGATTTATTTTTACTGTTGCATTCCACTCACCACTTAGCACTCTAAATTTTGGTGACTCAGCAAGTAAGATTTTACCTTTTATGAAGAGGGGGCGGGATTTGATATTCTTTTTTGCTCCATTTAAAACAGCATTTCTTAGTGCATCTTTATAAACCTCAAATCTTTTATCCCAACTCGCAACCCAAGTGTCGCTCGATGTCCCAAACGAATTTTTTGCAATAGATGAGCCAAAACCTCTAATGTAAGATTTTTGATTTTCATTTAACCTATACAAAGCCTGTATTCTAATACTAATTTGAGATTCCTCAAGTTGTGTTAGGGTCAAATTTCTATCTTCCTTTATAATTACAATATTTTTTAAGTCGAAATAACCTTGGGACTTGTTTAGAGGATTTTCAACTTTGTAGGTAAAATTATAACCAAAAACCATTCCAGAAAGAAATTCTAAAACCTCAGTTTTTGCAATCCCCACAGCCTCATCTTTTGTATAAGTTTTAGTTTCAAAGCCAAGTATTTGTTGTCCAACAGGTCCTTCACCAAAAACTTGTACATAATTTGTATAAATATCATCAGAATAAGCAAAAAAACTACAAAATATAATAAAAAAAAGACTAATCCGATACAATTTGGTTTCCACCTTGCATTCTTGCTATTTTTAGATAATTTTCAGCCTCATTTATCAGAGTTAGAGGATGAATATTCCTATTATTTTTAAAAGATATTCCACACGAAAAACTAAGTGCTATGTTTCCATATTGGTTTGATATTGGATAATTATGTTTTTCTATATCAGAAATCCATTTTTCTATTTTTTCGATTTCTTTCTCTTTGTTAGAATCTTCACCTATTATACCAACACAAAATGGAGGAATATTAAATATATAATTTGCTCCAAAATCATCTAAAACCTTATCTAAAACATTCTTATTCAACTTTTCTTTTTCTGTATTTTTTAGGTCAAGTTTGATTTTATCTATATTATCCATTCCAATTATTGCAACAAAAACGTCATCGCCTTTTTTCTCCATTTTTTCTTTTAAATACTCAATTGTATCTTCTTGTTCTTTATGATTTAAGAATATCGTTTTTGCTTCTTCAGAAAAAAAGTATTTTAAAAAATAAAGAATATCTGCTATTAAAAAATTATCTGACTTATTCCATTCAAAATAAAAATAGCCAAAAAGTTTTTTTATAGTATATGGGAATAATGGAATACAGACATCACCTTTTTTGTCTCCCTTTAAAGGAATTTCAATTTTTTCTTCAGGAAGAATCTCTTTTGTTAAAGGATCGACAAAAACATTTTTTTGAGAAACATAAATTTTTGGATTTACAAAACCAAAATATTCTTTTGCAATTTCTAAACCATCTTTAATGTAATCTTCTGGTTTAGTACCAAATTTTAAGAGGTTATAAATTTTCTCAAAAGGAAAATTAGACTTAAAATTATCTGATATTTTGAAGTGTTTTATCCATAAATCTTTATAATCATCAGTTATTTTTTCTTTTTCTAAATCAGGCTCTTTATTAATTGGTTCTTCTTCATCTTCTTCATTATAATCAGATAATAGACCATCAAATTCTTCTTCTGTTAAATTATAGTCTAATCTTTCGTCTTTATTTTCTTTTTCTCTCTGTTTTTCTTCTATTTCTTCTTTTTTAGAATTGCCAAATAAAATTGTAATTAGAAATAACAATATAAGATAAATCAATGCTATAAAAAGAAATAAGATTAAAATATTTGCTATATAATAATCAAGACTAAATCTATTGCCCCATACAATATAATTAAAACTGCCTATTTTCTTTTTCACAATTTTAACATTATTAGAAAGATTTTTTGGGACAGAGTCTGGATACAAAGTTGTGTTTTTGAATCTATTTTTATCATAAATTATCGGTATCCATTCTTCTTTTTTATTTTTAATCCATATCACATAAAATAAATCACTTTTAAAAGAAGATATTGTTTTATTCGTCAAAGTTTTATTTTCTATTTCCTTTGTAAGTTTAAATAAAACCTCTTCTATATCGTCATTTTGGTTTTTTGGTACTTCATAAAAATATTGAAAACTCAAAATAAAAACAGTTAAAATTACTACTAAAATTGTCAAAAATAGGATAATTATATTTTTAACACTCATTTTCTACCTCTTTCGTTATTTATAAGAGTTATACCAGTTTTTTTAAGTTTTAACTCTTGTAATTTTCTAATTTTGGCATTAAGCCATCTCAAATTAAAATTTTTTGCCATAACAAAAATTTCATCTTCTTTATATTTATCGGGAATTTTTACTGCTTCTATAAAGCTTATTTCTTCAAAACCTTTTTTCATTGTTAAAATTGGTTTTGCTATACTTTCGATAAAAAATCTTTTATAAAAAACAACTATAAAAAATATAACAAAAAATATTAGACAAAAATTAAGAAGTCTATAAAAAGCAATTGTTGAAAAAAAATCTTTTCTTGTAAAAAATATTTCAAATTTATCTTTAACAATTGATTCTATAAAAATTGTTATGTCATTAGAAGTTAATTCATAGATATTATTGTAAAAAATTTTATCTTTATATCTAAGTAAAATTATATTGTTAAAATTTTTTGTTTGAAAATCAAGTAATTCTGTAAAATTAGATTCAGGCATTGATTTGTACAAACCAATAAAATTGTTAGTTATTTCAATTTCTTTTTCCCTTAATTTTTTATATGGAGACCCAAGTATTTGTAACTCTTGTAAAAAACTAATTAAAACAAAAAACATTATAACAGAAGCTGCAACTGTGGTGGTAATAATAGTAATGTTTCGTTCTGTCATAATTGATTTTGGATTTTTTATTTTTCCTGTTAATTTGAGTACCCTAAAAAATTTTATACTTTCGATAGTGATAAACATCTGATCTGATAATAAATTAAAGTTGACTCCAAGAATTTCTTTACAAAAAACTGGAAGTGAAATAAAAAACAACAATGGTACAGATGCAAGAAAGTCAGCCCATCCATTATTATAAAAAAAATAACTAACAAAATCTTTTTTCTTTAAAGAATCTATAAATTTAACCAAAAACTCAATAGTAAACAATAAATCGAAAAAAAAGCTTATAATTTTAAATAAAACTATAATTCTATAACTAAAACGAAGATAAAGAAAAAAATCTTGAATAAATATCTGAAAAAGAGAAAGTATTATTAAAATATTAATTATCTGTTCTAATCTATCGTGTATTTTTTTGTCCATCGAGTCTCCCATATAACACAAATTTAATGAGAGACACAGATTATGTTTATTAGAAGTTAAAATTATTTTTTTTATATTTAATTTAAACAAACACAATCCGTGTAATCTTTTTTTAATCTGTGCTAATCCGTGTTATATTCTCGATATTTTTTCAAAAAATTTAAGATAAATTTATAAATATACCAAAAAGTTTACAATAAAAAAATTTTGGTTAAATTACATTCTCCTTGAGTTTTGTCGTTCTTTTTTATTAGAATTTTTAATCAAAATTCTATTTTTTATTGCATTCTTTTCGTTATCTTCGTGTTTTATCTAAGATTTATTTTATTAAATCGATATTTTGATAAATAATATATTACACTTCGTAAATAATTACATTTAACTCACCAACTTTTTCTGCTTTAATAAAAGTACCATTTATTTTAAATCCATCGTAATTTTCAGGTATTTTTATAAAAATTTCGTTTGTATTAACAAATTTTGGATTTAATTTTATTATAATGTTATCATTTTCAACTTTAAACTCTTCAATTTCTGATGTCGGGAAAATATGACCAGTGCTTCCAAGAAGTTCAAAATCAGATTTGCCTATTTTATAAAAACAGATTGACTCAAACCCTTGTAAGCTAAGTCTTGTATTAGCTGCAATAATATCACCGTCAGTAAAAAAATCAGCCTCCTCTGGGATGTTAAAAGATACAAGGTACTCGCCGAGATTAGAATAAGCAAGGTATTCTTTACCATCAATGCTAAACTCAAATTTGTAAACATTACCCTCGTTTTTTACTTCTTTTATTACCTTAGGTTTTTGTGGAAATTGTGAAAGATATAAATTAAGAGTATCCTCATCGTATTTTGAAATATCATCTGATGTAAAAACGAGCCCACCAAAAATAAGATTTAACAAAAATAGTGTGTGTTTTTGCTCAGGGTCTAAGGCTACATTTTCTTCTCTTAAAACAAAAACATCTGGATCATTATGAAAAGTGTTTCCGTTTAATTGTCTTCGATAAATTGTATCTTTTAGTGTAGATAAAGTTGATATTCTTTCTCTATAACCTATTTTTTTGAGTCTTTCGTCCTCCCAACAATGAGGATGCACATCACAACCTATTCTACAATACTCAATCTTACCGTAAGCAGATGAAAGAGGGACACCGCAACCCAAAATTAACTTATCTTTTGTGATTTCTTTTAAAAAATCGATAGTCTCAGCCATCACTTGTCCTCTTGATTTTCCTTTTTGTGGGATCAAAGCCACAGCATACAAAAAGTCAAGTTTTACCATATCAAAGCCCCATTCAGAAAAAACCTTTTTAAAAACATCTTTTAAGTAATTTCTAAATCCTTCGTTATAAAAATCAAGAGCATAAAAAGGACCACTCCACCCATCATTATTTCCTGCAAAAACATATTTACCATTTTGATCTTTCAATACCCAATCATTATGTTTGGTAAAAATTTCCGACTTGTGCTCGCATATAAAAGGAGCAAGCCACAAACCGCTTTTGTATCCATAAGAATTAATTTTTTCAGCAATTTTTTTCATGCCATTTGGGAATTTTTTGTTAGTATTAAGCCAATCGCCAACAGCCATCTGATAGCCATCATCAATTTGAAAAATATCAATTGGAATATTTTTAGATTTAAAATTTTCGAGGTTTTGTAGAATAATTTCTTCTGTTATATTTGTAAAATAATTATACCAACTTGTAAAACCAGTTGCCATTTGTGATTTTGGTTTTTCTATCTTCATATTAGAAAAATAGTTATCAAAAACTTCATTTT
The DNA here is from genome assembly GCA_001829125.1 of Spirochaetes bacterium GWB1_27_13. Classification (GTDB taxonomy): domain Bacteria; phylum Spirochaetota; class GWE2-31-10; order GWE2-31-10; family MWDO01; genus GWC1-27-15. Next base: position 7,250 of record MIAN01000097.1, read on the forward strand.
CTTTGCCAGTCATAAAAAATAAGTTAAAAGCATTAAATTTTTTATCTGTTGTTAGACCAGACAAATCTTTTTTTATATAAATAACATTTTTTTGTGTCTTAAATTCAAAATATGTAAAGCCAGTATCTTCAGAAAGAGAGCCAATAAAATCAAGGTTATAATCAATATCTTTAATGTAAGTATGATTCCAGCTATGAAGCTCGCCTTTTTTACCAGAATATTTATGGAAATTGTAATCACCAAAATTATTGAGTTTGTACCTATCTACAATTTTAGATTTAGAAAAAAAAGGAAAACCAATAAGTTTATCATTAACTTTAACTTCTTCAGTACTAGACCATGATTGATAGCCATTAATTAAAATTTTATCTTCTTTTTTGAAATTGTAAGGTAGTTCGAGGTATAAATCTATTAAACTAATCTGAGTTTTAGGGTTTATTTCCATTGATAAAATAAAACCTTTTTCAAGTTTATTTGTAGAAATTATCGCCTCAAAATCGTCATTTGAAATATTTGATTCTGTTATTTCAAATAAATACTCAAATTTTTGGTTATTCTTAGAATATTTTATAATACAGTTTTTTATTTCCATAAAACAATCCTTAATTTTTACTTTAATCTTAATACTGTTATACGAAAAGCTTTTTAATTTGTCAAAAAGTATTTGGTTTAGCGAATAAAAAACTTATCTATAGACATACAAAATATTAATTATCTTTTTGAATGATATTAAGTAAAAAATTATGTTGTTATATAGATAATTTCAAGGTTTCTTCCTTGGAGATACATAATCAACTGCATTCATCAGAAAATATTCCTTTCCAAGAGTAAATTCTGGGTGTGGTGCAAATATTAGAACTTTTCCTTTTCCATAAATCCCAGTTATTATTGCTTCTCTTTTTGGCATTAAATCAGGAGCTCCGTTCTCTGCAAATCCCGTAACATAATTACATAAAATTTTATAAGGAGCCAAACCTTCTCTCTCAATAGGCTCAATCATAGTACCATTGACATATCTCATCCTAAAAGGACCTTTTATATTACCGAATATTTTCTTGCCTTCTTCTGTTAATTCTACCAACAAGTCGCCAGATCCTCTTTTCCAGTGCTCCACATTAAATGTATCTCCTGCAAAAACTCCCAGATACTCTGTATCTACACCAAAAAATGCTCCAGCACAAACTCCGATAAAACCCCCACCGTTTTTTATAAAATTTCTGATATTATTCATACCCTTTTCTCCTATAGGTTCACTATATTCATAAGGATTACCGCCTGGCACAATTAAAACATCAATTTGGCTTAATTTTTTTTCGGAAAAATCATTTGTATCCATATTTATAAAAGTATAATTCTGCTGATTTGTGAAAACATCACTAAAACTTGGTAAATCTCCTCCATCAATAGTATAAATTCCAATTTTTATAGCATTAGGATTTTGTTTGTTTTGTTTTTTTGAAGGAGTATAATCTATATTATAATATTCTTTTAGGGTTTTAACTGATTTTTCTACTCCATAATCTGCTGATAATTTAAAATATTTTTGAGCCATTTCATGATTTTTTTTGTCATAATAGATAAATCCATATTCTCGGTAAGCCCATCCGTTTTCAGAATCTGCTTTCAGTGTTCTTTCCAAAAGGTCAATTTTTTTGTTTTCATCTTCTTCATCGTAAACTTTATTCAAGAAGAAATCAGAAACATCTTTTTTCAAATAGGATAATTTTTCCTGTTTTAAACTTTTTTCAATATATTCATCAGCTTTTTTGTAATCCCTCATTTTCCAGTATATAGTTCCGATATAAAATAAATAAAGACTACTTCCATAAGAAAGTTCAAGGGCTTTTTCATAATCTTTAAGCGACTTTTCATATTCTTCTTCATTATAATAAAAATCTCCTCTCGAACTGTAGAAGGATGGGTAATTTGGATTCATTTGAATTTTCATATTATATAAATCCAGTAAATCATCATAATTTTTTGTATTTTTTATAATATTGTTAATATAAGATTCAACTTTTGTCTGCTGCCAGAAATCAAGTTTTCCAGTAACTGCTATTATTTTAATTTTATCGTGTGCTTTTTGATAATCACCAGAAGAAGCAAAAATTCCACATTGAAGAATATAGGCATCCAGATCGCTTTTATCTATTTTTATAAATTCTTTAATAAACTCCAATGCTTTTTCATAATTTTTATGTTCATAATAATATTTTGCTTGTTCATATAAAGCAGGAGGAAAAGAAGGAAAAACATTAAGGGCTTCTTTTGTTTTATTATTATAAACATATTCACTAGCTTTTATGGCATTTTCTTTCCCATATTTTAAATATAATCCAAGATAATTTTTAAATGAGGCTTGATCCAGTTCTAATTTATATCTTGTTTTATAATTAACATTTTTCCAGCCGTATTTTGATACATAATTATCAAATCTCCATTGGTAATAATCATACTCATCTTCTCCCTTCCAATCAGGAATTTCATTTTTTCTCACATCGTCATACCAAGCATGCGAAGGATAAATACCCAGATTAAATTCAATAGTATGATAGAGTTCATGAACAAATGTCTTTCTAGTTTCAATAGAATTAACCCAAATATCTGGTATTGTCATAAATCCTCTCAGCGGTGATTTCATTAAATATGGAGACAAGCTTTCTTTCATCCCCGAACCACCTCTAGCATCGGCTATGACATCATCTGGTTTGGGCCAAATAAAACAAAATACATCATAATTATTATAATTTTCATAAATAAAGCTGTGATATTTGTCAACTGGTGATATTGAAGTAAAATCTAGTTCATTTTTATAACCATTTTCTTTTAAATCCATTCCTGTAATAGTAAATCCAGGTCTTTTATAATCTATTTCTGCAATAATATTCCCGTCAGAAAATGCTTCAACAAAATGTTTCTGGTATTCAAAAAATATTTTTGTATTTTCCTCTGTCCCTTCCCTTAATAGCATTTTCATTTTCTTTTTTGTTTTCGGGGCAGTCTTCCCGATATAAACTTCTGCATCCAGTTCATCAATAAAAATAGTCAGGATTTTAATAATGTGTGGATTATCTTTTTTTTTCAAAATTTTAAGTTTTTCAAGAATCTTTAATTCAGGTTCAATCAACCAATAATCCATTGTTTCTTTATACCCGTTCTTATCGCCATAAATGCGTGCCTTATTAAGATAGTCAAAAGCACTGATAAAATCTCTTTTACCACCAGATATTCTACCTTTCCATATATTGTCATCAATAACATCCCACGCATCTTCAGAATGTGAAAAAAAAGTAATTATCAGAACAAAAATAAGAAAGAGGACAAATTTAACTTTCATTTTGGTCTCCTCATAGATTTTTGATAGGAAATTAAATTTAACAAAAGTCAGAAAACAAACATTTTTTATTTGTATTTTGGATCAAGGCGTATTTTAGCTAACACCTGTAAGTTAGCAAAGTTGAGCTTATACTGACAATTGCCCAAATTGTCTCAATATCTTAAATGCTTATCTCCATTAATTAATTTGTATGAAACAAATTATAAGTAATGTCAATTTTATTATTTATTGACTTTTTAGAAGCGTTTAAGTATATAAAAATAATTTTAATTAAAAACTAGCAAAAAGTCAACCTTTTCAATTTAAATTCTAAATCGATATTTGAGTTTGATTATATATATACCTAAAATTAATAAAATTTGTAGTAATTTTATCAATTTATAGTATATTATCCGTTAAAATTTACAAGAAGGTATTACTATGAAAAAACACATTCTAATAATAATAATTCTTTTAATTACATACCAAGTCTTTGGTCTTAATCTTGATATAATTTATCCAAAAGAAGGCTCTTATTATAAAAGGGGTTATGGGTTTATTTTTGGGAATATTAGTCCAAAAGAAGGAAGACTTTATATAAATGACCAAACTGTGGACGTTCATAAAGATGGCGGTTTTATTACTTACTTAAAGTTAAATGATAATAAAAACTCTAATAAATACACATTTAATTGCAAATTAATTTACAAAAACGAGGCTAAATTTTTTAAAAGGAATGTTTTTTTTAATACTCCTTCAACAAATAGTGATTATAATTTACAGGCTCTAAGCTCACCTCTTATTTACAACGAAAATGTTATAATTGATAAACAAAAAGATATTATTATTGAGGTTGAAGGCAAGACTAATTGTAAAGGTAATTTTTTATTTGTTGATAAATTTGGTAAACCTCTAACTGAGACATTCGATTTAACAAAAGATGATAAAAATCTTACTATGTATAAAGGCAAAATATCTTTAAAAGAGGACTCAAATTTCACAAACGCTTTTTTAATGTTTAGTTTTATTGATTGTAGCGGCGATATTTACGAAGAAAAAGCATTGTCACCAAAATTTAGCATAAAAGCAAAACCAAATATCCAAAATATAAGTTTTAATTTAATTAATGATTTTATAACACTTGAGAATACAAGTGATTTTTTAGATAATAAACTGATATTAAAAGATGGAACTTATTATCAATTAAAAATTAATTGTAATGAAGAATATTTAGCTAATTATGCTATAATTGGAGAAAATAGCGAAGTTTTTTATCAAAATAGTTTGTTAAATGAAAACAATAATTTAATCTCAAAACCAATTTTTTGTGGGATAAAAGATAATTTTAAGAATGCAAAATTAAGATTTGATCTAAAAAATAAAAATGGCAAGATTATAAACCAAACAATTGATAATTTTTTTATCCAATGCGAAGAACCCAATCAAATAAAACAACTTTTTGAAGCAGAAAATAAAATAAAAAGTTTAGTTTGCCAAGTTGTAAATAATGAAATCAATCTTATAAATAAAAAAGATTTTTCTAATAATGAGATTATTTTAGATATAGATGATAGAATAAACATAATTTTTAAAGAAAATGGATTTAAAAACATAAATTTTTCATTAATTGACGAAGAAAACAACATAATATACAAAAATATTCCATTAAAAGAAGGAAAAGACAAAAATTATTATCTAAAATTTAATATTGGACAAAATGATTCATTTAAAAAAGGGAGCATTATTTTTAAATATCAAACTCTTAATGGTAAAACAGAAGAAAAAATATTAAATGATCTCAAATTAACTTGTAAAAGTGAAACTAATGAGACTAATCAAAATATAATTACTTTTAAAAAACAAATTGCAGTTGAAATAGACTCACTTTTCCCACAAAGTGCATTAATTATAAATCAAAAAGATAATATTACTCTTGAGGTAAAAGGGAGTGCTAATTGTGATGTTTCTTGTAAGATTGTAAATGATGATGGGACAATAAGTTATGATAATATAAAACTTGTAGAAAATACTGTTATTCTAACTGGTGAAAACACAATCTCAGGTATTTATAAGGCTAATTTAATTAACATAACAAAAACTCTAAATAATGCAAGAATATTCTATACTTTTACAAATAAAAATGGTGAAACTATAACAAAAGAAGCACAAGGCTTTATAAATACACTAAATTACAATATTCCACAAATTGTAGAACTAAAAGAAGAATTAAATATAGCAAGACCAGAGGTAGGACTTGCTTACTATCTATTTTTACCAAAAGGTGTAAGAGCAAAAGTTGATGGCAAAAAAGACGGTTTTATTAGGTTAAATATTTCAAAAAACCAAGATGTTTGGGTATCACAAAAAAATGTATCATATCTTAAATACGGCACTTTAATTCCAAAATCAACAATACCTCTTGTTAAACATACATATAATAATAATAAAAGTAAAATTTCAATAAATTTAAATCAAAAACAACCTTATTTAGTAGAATATATCCCAGAATTAAAACAAATTAAACTAAAAATTTATAGTGCTTATAGTGATACTGATTGGATTACAATTGATGATAATGATAAAAATATTTTGAGGTTTTCGTGGGATCAAAAAGAAGAAGATATTTATGAACTAACTATAAACCTTGCAAAAAACAATCTTTGGGGTTACGATATTTATTATGAGGATGCAAAAAAACTAGCATGGAAAAGCACCAATCAAAATTACCTCAGTTTAGAACTGACTTTCCCAAAAAAGAAATTTATTAGATTTGCTGATTTAAAAATTTGTGTTGACGCTGGTCATTCTGCTGATCCAGGTGCTGTTGGTACTACTGGTTTACTCGAAAAAGATGTAAATCTATCGATAGCACTCAAATTAAAAAAATTGTTAAATATGTCCTTTGCAAAAGTAGTTCTAACAAGAGATGATAATAATATAAATGTGACTTTAAATCAAAGGAAAGAAATTGCAATTATTAATAACTGCGATATGTTTGTTAGTATCCACAATAACGCCTTGCCTGACGGTATAAATCCTTATGAAAATAATGGCACATCAAGTATTTATTTTTATCCACAAAGTAAAAGATTATCTGAATTAATGCTTTCTTCTCTTGTAAAACAAACTAATTTAAAATCTTACGGACTTTTTTATGGCAATATAAACGTTTTGAGACTTAGTCAAATGCCTGCATCTCTTGTAGAATGTGCATTTATGATGATACCAGAGCAAGAAGCATTACTAAAAGATGATTTTTTTCAACAAAAATGTGCTTTTGCAATATATCAAGGGATATTAAAATTTATTTGGGAGAATAATTTGAAATAATGATTTACTTACTAAATTTTTTTTCTATAAAAATCAAGAATATACTTACAAACTGGTTTAATCTTCCAAAAAAGAGAAAGAAAACAGAAGCTGAAAAGAAAAAGGTTGACTATTTATAAAATTATTATATATTTTTATTTATGAAGAAAATAACAAAGATTCTAATAGTTTTATTATTAATTTTGGGTTGTTCTGAACCTCATTACAATACGATCACTCCAAAAGGCGATAATATAAGAGAAGAAATTTTACCACCATTCAAAGTTGAGGTTGAACAAGGCATTAAATCAAGTTATGTGTTGGTTGAATGGGACAAGGTATTGGACGTAGAGAGTTATTCAGTTTATAGAAGTGAAGACCCAAATGGGGTGTTTATTGTTATTGCACAAGATATAAAAAATTATTATACAAGTAAGTATCATGATTTCGTAACAGAACCCGGAAAAATTTATTACTATAAAATAAAATCTTATAGTTCAAAGTATGGTTATAGTGACTTTAGTATGACTGCATCTGGATTTAGGAGTGGTATAGCAAATGATAGCTTTGAAGATGATAACGCTTCTAATAATGCCAAAAATATTGATGTAGAAAATGGTATTGAGCAACTTCATTCTATATATCCATCAAAAGATACTGATTGGGTGAAATTTAGCTCATCGAGTAACTCTTTTTATAAGATAGAAATAATTAGAGACCAATTAGCAAAATCTGATTTTAATTATTTATATTGCGACTTTTATGATAATAATTTAAAACCTATTTTTTTTGATTATATTTATTTCAATAATGAAATGCCTGATAAAAATTATAAAATAATATATACAGATAACACTTCTGATTATTATTTAAATTTTTATTATGGTTTTAGTACATATATTACTGGCAATTATAAAATTAAAGTTGCAAAAATTACTACTCCTCCGCCTGCCACAAAATCTCTTGTTGCAACAAAAAATTTATGTAATTTTATAAAATTATCATGGCAGAAAAACGAAATTGCAGAAAAATATTATATTTATAAAAGTAATACAACTACTGGCGAGTACAAACTTATAAATGTTTTACGAGAATATTCTTCAGAAGTTAATTATCCTTATACTTTTAAACAAGTTGCTTATGATAACGATGTTTCTTGCGATACCAAATATTATTATAAAATCAAAGCTTGGAATAAATATGGTTTTAGTGATTTTTCGGACTATACAGAAGGAACAATTCTAAAACTTGATAAAGATATTTACGAAAACAATGACAGTACAACAGATGCTAAAACTTTATTAATAGAAGAAACTCAATATCACAATATATATCCCAAAAATGACATTGATTGGATAAAATTTAGCGGTACTAATAATACAAGATATAACATTGAGTTAAATCCAAATTCTTATAATATAAATACACTTGATTTTTTTCTATATCTGTATGATAATAATGATAGATTAATTACAAAAGGAATTGCAACTGTAAATAATTTATCAATAACAAATTGGTTGTGCGAAAATTCTAGTGATTACTATTTAAAAGCAGGGGCAAATCTTACTGAAAAATATGAAATAAAAATTTATACTAAATGATAAAAAAAATATTGGTTTTGTTACTTATTATTAACGGCGTTTTATGCTTTGCCAAAAAAAATATTTCTTTCAGTGCTGGTTTTAATGTAACAGAAGAATTTTTTACTGTTTTATACCAAACTCAGTATTCACCAAAATTTAATGTAAGATTTGAGATAGAAAAAAAGTTTATATATTTTTATTTACAACATAAGTTAAATTTAGACTTTTCCTTATGGAATATTTATTACAAAAATAATTTATTGTATTACACTGATAAAACTTTGAGCCTTGACTTGCCTTTTGATTACGAATTTAGTCTTAATTTAACGCCTATCAAACAATTAAACATTATTTTTGGTAGTGGTTGGGCTTTAAATCTTAGATTTGATAGATATTCCAAAGGTAACTTTTTTTGGCATTCGACATTAAAGTTTTCTCCACATCCCTTTTTGAGCATTGGTATTGGATTTAATCTGTTTTCAAGATTAGATTTTTTTATAAAGGACTCTATTGGATTTTTTTATTCATATTTTTTCAGTTATTCAAAAGAATCATATATAACTTCAACTTACTGTACATTAGTAACTAATAGGTTTATCGTAGAATCATCTATTAAAATTGTAGGAAGGTATAGAATTTATTTTGGATACACAAATAGAATTGAGGTATTTTTAGACCCGTCTATTTTTATGCCTTTTTTGGGTTATACGACTAATTTCTTTTATTTAGGATTAAAAATTGAAATTTAAACTACTAATTGTTGTTTTATTACAAATTATCATTCTAACTTCTTGTGCAAGATTTGTTTTAGAGGACAAAGAATTTAGCGTTTATGAAACAGAACACTTTGTATTTTTTTGTCAACCTGATTCTAAAATGGAAAAAGATATACAAAAAATTGCTTCGTATTCAGAAAAGGGATTTGCTTTTTTTAATGATTTTATGGATACTAATATAAATATTAAAATCGATACTTATCTTTTTGATTCTCAAGATTCGACAAGTTATTCTAAATTATTAAAATCTTTAAATTATGAGTTTGATTTTCCAGCCTTTACTGATTTGAATGGAACAATTTATTTATGTTATGACTATGTAGATTTTGATTATTCTTTAGCATCAGAAGTTGTTTTACACGAGGCGACGCATGTTATACAAAATACATTTTTATATATTTTTGCACCTGGCATTTATGAAGGACACGCTGAGTTTATGGAATTAAAATTTGGCTTGTATAAAAATAATGGATATAGCTCGGAGTCAACTATTTTTTCTAATTTGCAACCACAAATAAAAAACATCGTCTTAAAAAAGAATGAAATGCCTTCTTTTATTTTTGGTCTCAATTTTGCCGAATTTCAAGGTTTATCAATAAATGACTTTAAACGAGAAACTGGATACAGATATGATATAGGAGCAAGCTTTATTGCCTTTATTATAGACAAATATGATATAAAAAAGTTAAAAAACTGGTTTTATAAGACAAATAAGGATAATTTTAAACAAAATTTCAAAAATTCTTATGGTGTTGACTTTGATACAGAAGAAAAAAATTGGTATAATCTTTTGATGAAAGAATAAATTTTTGTTTGATTTAGCTAAATAATTAAAACTCCCATTAGCCTATAAATATTCAATTTGTTAAATAATCTCCCTCAATAAACATTCACCGTTGTTATATCAAAATTGTTGTTTAACACCAAAGTAATAGATGTGTCAATGTTGAGATTTACATCAGTAATACTTGTAGACGATGTCGCAGCAGTAATTGTATAATCAGAAGATGTCAAATCAGATGTATAGATAAATGACGCATTTAGTATATTACAATTACTATCTACATGAGTAAGCCACTGATCAGTAATTTCACCATAATCTGCTCCGTGTTGTCCTCCAATTAAATAAGAACCATCGCTTCTTTTAATAATATTATTAAACATATCGTACCACTCATAAAAATAACATCGTTGATAGTTGATAGAGCCATTACTATTGACACTCACCACTAAACCATTTTTATTATTTGAACCAGATTCATAATGATTTTCACCAACTATAATACATTCCTCAGTATCTGTAATATATGCGTTATAAGGGATGTTATACATGCTATTCCCAATTACTTTCTTCCAGATAAAATCGCCTGTATTATTAAGTTTGAAAACAATAATATCATTAAAAGTAGAATATATATTTCCAACAAAAATATAATTTAGATTATTAGTTTGTTCGATTTTTACGCTATTTATTTTTATACTATTAGTAGAATATTCTTTTTCCCACTCAATTGTACAACTATTAGATAATTTCATAACCCAATATTGATAATATGTTGTTGGAGGAATTCCACCCCCCAAATATACTGATTGTACTTTATAACCTGCTGTAATAAAACCTCCATCTTTTGTAATAGTTATATTATCAATATAATTGTAACCAGAGACAGGTTTATATATTTTTTGCATCAATAAACTTCCATTTCCATCAATTTTAAAAATAAAAGCATTTGCTGAAGAAGTATTTCCATAAAGTAAATAATTATTGTCAGAAGTTTGTACCATTTTACCATAGTCTAATGATTGCGAAAATTTATATGAGGTGTCAGTAAAAGTATAATTTTTTTTCCACAAAACATTACCAGAAGAATCTATTCTTATCAACAACAAGAAATAATTATTATTTCCATCATTAGCTCCACAACTCACTAAATAATCGCCATTACTTGTTTGATATATAGATTTTCCAGATATTTGATAATAATTTTGGATATTTATGGTTTTTTTCCAAGAAATATTCCCAAATCCATCAAATTTTATTATTAAACATTTTGCATCACTTAAATAAATATCAGTACTTGTTGTCCCAACTGATATGTATCCATTATCATTAGTATTTTTTATCTCAGAAATTTGCTCGTTATATGTTGTATTATTATATGATTTTAACCAAAGTGGTATTGTTGTTGTCGTAGTTGAAGTACTGGTCGTGGTTGTTGTTGAGGTTGTACTAGTAGAAGTTGTTGAAGTCGTACTTGTGGAACTCGTTGTTAAAGTCGTTGAGGTTGTGCTAGTAGAATTTGTTGTACTTGTCGTTAAAGTCGTTGAGGTTGTGCTAGTAGAATTTGTTGTACTTGTCGTTAAAGTCGTTGAGGTTGTGCTAGTGGAACTTGTTGTAGTCGTTGAAGTCGTACTTGTGGAACTCGTTGTTAAAGTCGTTGAAGTTGAACTAGTAGAACTTGTTGTAGTCGTAGTTGTTTTGTAATTACTACTTTTTTGATCATTTGGATTATTACGAGGAAATTGGGTATCTAAATCAGTTATATAGTCATAACAGCCAATAATTAATATAAAAAATAAAAACACAAAATAATTTGATGTTTTTTTCATAATTTCACCTTCTATCTAGAATTTAATAGAAACTGAGAAGTTTAATTTATCATTTCCATAAAATAAACCAATATTTAATCTTTCAATTTTTTTGTTAATATCATTTAACTCATTGTTATATATAGTCTCTCTTGACAAATTTCCAAGTAATATGATCGCTGGTATAAGGATAACCCCGCCAA
>MIAN01000098.1 GCA_001829125.1 Spirochaetes bacterium GWB1_27_13
TAAAATATTTTATTAAAATCAATTTTGTAAGGATTTTCTTTAATACATCTTTCAGCTTTTGATTTGATTGATTTATCGTTTGAATTTATTGATTTTTTTAGAAATTCTGGATATTTTATTAAAAAATTTTTACCGTATTCATCTGGATTTTTTGTAAATTGTTTTATTAGCTCAAGTTGTATTTCATTTATTACCCCAGAGTTTTTTGCATCTTCAAAAAAGTTTTCATCTACTATAACAGCAGAAAAAGAATCTATTTTTTGAGTAGACAAAAATTCTTTTCCTCCTTGAGCTCTATCAACAACACTTGCAGAAAAGACAAAATTACCGTTTATATTTTTTATTGCAGGTATCCATGCTCTTTCATAACTTGATGCTTGAGTTATCAAATCAGCGATATGAGAAATCCTTGCATTATTTATATTAGTAATTTTTTCTTTGAGGTTACAAATATCAAGATTTTTAAATATAAATAAATGTTCTTTTTGTGAAAGATTAGCGATTATTATAGAAAAAAACCAATCCCTTCTTTCTCCACCAGAGATAAATTGAGACTCAATAAAATTTGGATTATCTTTTATCATTCCATAAAAATCATCTACAATTTGCTTGTATAAAGAATTTGATTTATAAAAATCTAATACTCTTTCTGTTAGTTTATTTACAAATGGTATTGGCTCATTTAGATTTTCATCAATAAATTTAAGTAAATCGTTAGCGGCATTTTCACCACCATATAAAAAGTGAGTATTTATGAAATATGGTCCAATTGTTCCCGATGTGTACCAAAAAGGTGTATAAGCGGCACTTACTTTTATTGCACTTGTTTTAAAAAGGGTTTCTTCTAAAAAAATCATTTGTTCTCCTTATCTTGATTGTTTTTTAGTTTTAGTTTATTATTAATGTAAGGAAAATTTATAGTGATTATTACTGAAATATTCCAGGTTTGTCTTAAATTTAATGATAATTTTTTTTATAACTAAAATTATAATGACAATCTTGACAGTCGTTATTATAAAATATTTTAAATAAAACTGCAAATAAAATATATGTAAAAATGGAAATGGGAATTTTTGTATTTATTTAAAACAAAAAACTAAATCTTTTTTTGTTAGGTTAGTAGACAACACATAAATTATATAACCTCTTCTAATCCGTGCTAATTTGTGTTATATAATTCCCAAAAAATTTTCTTCCCAGTCTTTTAGAACAGGGTCGTAGCCTTTATTTTTAACAACTTCGAGCATTTCAGAAAGACTTCTTTTGTCTGATACTTCAAATTGCTCTTTTGCGTCATCTTTTGTGTAGCCACCTGGGTTTGTTTTTGAGCCAGCACTCATTTGGGTAATACAAAGTTCGATTAATTTATCTCTAAATTCTGGTTTTTCTCTTGTGGATAATAAAAATGGTGTGTCTGGTAAGAATATTCTTAAAGCACAAAGCATTTGAACCAAATCTTTATCAGTGACAGAGTATGGAATATCAAAACCAGTTTCTTTTGGATTTATACGAGGAAAACTTAATGTAACTTCACCACGCCAATATTTTTTTTGTAAATATTCGGCATGTAAACCAATGATGCTTGCTTCGTATTTTAAGTCGTAAAGTCCCAATAATGCACCAATTCCTACTTTTCTAAAACCAGCCAAAAAAGCCCTATCTGGGGTGTCCAATCTCCACTCAAAATTTTTTTTTCTTCCTTTTAAATGTACTTTGTCGTAAGTTTCTTTGTGGTAGGTTTCTTGATAGATAGTTAGACCATTTGCACCAGCCTTAACAAGTTCTCTGTATTCCTCTTCACTCATAGGGTATATTTCTAAGCCGATGTAGGTAAAATATTTTTTTGCCATAATGACGGCTTCTTTTATGTAGTCTAAGCCAGCAATTTTTGGGGACTCGCCAGTAAGAAGAAGCACGCTATCAAAGCCGACTTCTTTTAAAGCAATTAATTCTTTTTCGATTTCGTCTTTGGTTAGAGTCGTCCGTTTTATCTCTTTGGAATGATTAAACCCACAATAAATACAAGAATTTGAACATTCGTTTGATAGATAAATTGGTGCATAAAAATTTATCACTTTACCAAAGCGTTTTATCGTTAATTCTCTTGCTAAAGAAGCGATTTGTGGTAAAACCTTTTTTGCCCCGTTAGAAAGTAAGTACAAATAGTCAAAAAAATTAATTTTCTCTTTTTTTAAAACATTCAAAACTAAATCTTTGTCTTCGTTATCTAAATATTTTTTGAAGTTAGAATAATCATATTCGCCAAATTTTTCATAAAAACTCATAATTTACTAACCCAATCCAAAGGACTAGATGCCTCTGCTTTCTGTTTTTCTATTGGAAGCCCTGATAAAAAACCTTTTCTACCAGCCAAAACAGCAAGGTGGAATGCTTCAGCGATTAAAACTGGGTCTTCGGCAGTGGCTATCGCTGTATTTATTAAAACAGCACTTGCTCCAAGCTCCATTGCCTCACTTGCATCAGAAGGTTTACCAATGCCAGCATCAACAATTACAGGAATATTTGATTGTTCTATAATAATTTTAATTAATTCGAGTGTTTTTAGTCCTCTGTTTGAGCCAATTGGAGAGCCAAGAGGCATAACGCTTACACAACCTGCATCTTCAAGTTTCTTTGCTAAAATTGGGTCTGCATTTATATAAGGCATTACCTTAAACCCTTCTTTTGCAAGGACTTGAGCCGCTTTTAGAGTCTCCTCGCCATCAGGGAGTAAATACCTCGGGTCTGGTGTGACTTCAATTTTTATCCAATCAGAAACGCCAGCCTCTCTTGCAATCATAGCGATCCTAATTGCTTCATCAGCGGTTTGTGCACCGGATGTATTTGGGAGAATTATATATTTTTTTCTATCTATATAGCTAAGTAAATTATCTTTTGGATTTCTAAAATCTACTCTTCTTAAAGCAACTGTTACCATTTGTGTTTTTGTAGCCTCAATTGCTTTTACCATAATCTCTTTTGAGTTAAATTTTCCAGTACCAACTATAAGCCTTGAAGAAAAATTATGTCCTCCAAGTTTAAAAAACTCGTCTTGCATTTTTAGTCCTAATTATAATAAATTTTTAAATATTAAACCTGGTAGAAATATTCCAATAAAAGCTCCATATATAGCATCGAACCATATAAATTTTAGAGCATTTGCGATAAAGATAAGAACAACAATCGGCAAACTTAAAATAGCAAGGATATTAAATTTTTTTGCTTCAGTTGTAGCTTTTTCCCATAAGACACTTGCATCTTGAGTCGATGGAAATGCGTGCATACCAATAGACACACCAAGCCAAATTAAAAATATTGATATAAAATTTGATTCATTGAACAAATAATATGGTAATGCAGCAGGAAAACATATAATAACACATAATAAGGTATTTAAAAAAAATGGACCTATAGAAATTAAAAAAGTGGAGGTAAAATCTTTAGGGTCTCCATGAACTACATAACCAGTTGTATTCATATCAAATTGAAAAAACTTTACATCAAGAACAGGGATTCTTCTTAATTTACAAAAAAGCATATGAGCCGCTTCATGTACTATAACACCTGGGAAAGTCAAAACTGCAATTATAATACCAGGAATAATCATTCTACATCTCCTTGCCATCCATTTGGAAAAATTTTATAATATTCATCTCTATCAATTATTTTTTCTGAGAATAATCTATGCTTAATTCTTTGTATGTATTCCATTAATTGATCTTTATTTTGTGGAGTAATATAAGCTTCCACTTTTTTTAAATATCCAACTGATTCATTTTTATATTTAGTATCATTAGAAGTTGCATACATACAAGCAGCACCAGAAGCAGCTCCTAACATTGCAAAAGGATCATTTTTATAAATATCAAGAATATTTAAATTAATATAATAGAAACTTTGAAAATCTTTATTATCGAAAGCCAAAGATGATTCGCATGACATAATAATAAACTCAATATAAGTATCACTAGAATTATATTTTTTGTATTCTTTTAAAAGTGGCAATGCCTCATTATATTTTTGAGTACTAAAATAATACATACCTTCATATAAATCTCTTAAGGTTCTTACAGAAGTTAAATTATTAACCTTTTCAGATGCCAATTTTGCATTTTGATATGCTTCTTCATATTTATAATTACTAAAAGAAACATTTGCTTTTTTAATTAATAAATATGATTGAAAATAGTTAAGATTAAAAAATAGTCCACCTATAACTAATAAAATAACGACTACACTAAAAATCTTAATCCACAATGGGAAAGGTCTATTCATAAAAAAACTATAACAATTATGGCAAATAGGAATATTTAATAGTGTAGGTAATTCTTCATTAGTGTCAAGTTTGCAGTTTTTACAAATCGTGGGGTCATATATCCTTGTTATATCACCTTCTTTAATTTCATTTTCATTAATAATAGGTTCAATGCAATTAGAACAGTAAGATTTATCTTTGTAATAATATAAATCATCCATCGGAAATTCTTTGTTGCATTCAGAACAATCATTTTTCTTCATAAAATATCCTAAAATTATATTTGGCAGGTATTTTTTATATTATACTAAAATTGCTTTTTTTTTTCAAGATAAAATTGAAAGTGTAGAAAATTTATATTATACTGACAATTGTCAATATATACCTGAAATGTTTATCTATATTATTTATTGACTTTTTAAAAGCATTTAAGTATATAATTTGTATTATGGAGTAAAAATTTATGTTTAATAGAATATTCTTAGTTTTTTTATTTTTATTTCAATTTATTATCTTTGGTTTTTCAGAGACAGATGAATTAAATCTTACAATTGATAATTTGCGAAAAACAAAAATTTCACAACAAGAGATAAAAATAATAAAGGAAATAAGCTCAAATAAAAATTACAAACAGTATATTATTTCTTATAAATCAGAAGATTTGAATATAAATGCGTTAATGAATATTCCACAAACAAAAAATAAGGATAAAAAATTTCCAGTTATTATAGTAAATCATGGGTATATACCGCCAGACAAATATTCTACAATAAACTCTTACAAATTAATTTGTGGCTATTTCGCCTCGAATGGTTTTTTAGTCTTAAAATCAGATTATAGAGGTCATGCAGACTCTGACAAAGGAGAGGGACGACCGATGGACTCATTAAAATATGTTTTGGATATACTCTATTTAATAGAAGGAGTTTATTCTATACCTCAAGCAGATGAGAAAAATATATTTTTATGGGGACACTCAATGGGGGGTGAAATAACTCTAAAAGCTTTAGAAATTAGCCAAAAAGTTAAATCTGCTTCTTTATGGGCACCTGTGAGTGCTTCTTTTCCAGAAAATCAACTTTATTTTATAAGAAAAAGAAACAAAGAAGAAGCAGATAATATATACAAAAAAATTACTTATTTGTTTGATTCAAGCGATTTTAAGTTGTTTTCGCCAATAGAAAACTTAAATTATATAAAAGTGCCATTAATTATTCATCATGGGACAAAAGATGAGTCTGTTCCTTATGATTGGACAATTGAACTTAATAAAGGGCTTGATAAAGCGGGTGTAAAATATACTTTTTATAGTTACAAAAACGAAGACCACAATTTTTCAAAAAAGTATTTTTATATTGTTTTAAAAAAAGATGTCGAATTTTTTAATAGTTTTATAGATAACTATTGATTTGTAGGTTAATCAGAGTGTCAAGTTTTTGTTTTATTTATATGTTCGTAACATCAAGTATAATAAGGAAATATGCTGTGTTTTTTGTTGTAAATTTTTTTTGTTCTCCAAAAAAATTCTTAAAGATTTTTAATATATCTTGAAATTAAATTAAAAATGGATTAGTATATAATAAAGTGGATTTTAGGAGGGTTATATGATATTAATAAACGAGCCTAAAGAGAAGATAAAGAATAACATAAAAAAATATGTTCCTCTCAAGAATGATGAAAAATATGTTTTGATATATGATGGAGCTATTTTTGCTAATTGTTCAAAAGGGTTGATTTGTACTAATAAACAAGTGATTCTTTATAATAAAAAAAATCAAAAAAAATTAGATTTTTCTGATGTAAAATCAATAGATATATATCAGAAAGACCCAGAAGCTTACATATATAAACTTCATATTACTAAAAAAGATAATCAAATAATGGATTTTACACCAAAATCTGCTCCAAATGACGAACTTATTCTTTTATGCAAAATAATGAATGATTTTTTTAAGAATAAAAAGAGTCATTATGATTATACAAAAAAAGATGATTGATTAAATACGAAACCTGTCAGGTTTTTAAAACCTGACAGGTCTAATTAATTTTTAATTTTCTACAACAAATTTTTTTAAGACACCTTCGCCAAGAGTTGCGATAAACATATATTTGTCGTTAAAAACTATTTTTTTTATGTCGCTTCCTAAAAAATCTGGCGGAATGCTAAATTCTTCCCATTTATCTTTTTTGAGATTGTAAACATATATTCCATTGCCGAGAGTGCCGCAGTATATTTTATTTTGATTTTTTGCTATACAAAGACAATAATTTTCTTTTAATTGTCCTGTTTCATAAGAATAATGAGTGTAAGTTTCGTTAATTGTATCATATTTAAAAATTCCTTCGCCATAAGTGGAAAGCCACAAAAAATTATCTTCCTTTATAATGTCTGTAATCGGTGTTTTTGGAGAATTTTTTTTACTGATGTTAAACATTTGATTATCTTTATACAAATAAAATTTTGAGTCATAACCAGAAACATACAAAGAGTTTTCTATAATAAAAAGCCCAGAGATATTTGAAGGGTAATTTATGGTCGAATATTCCTTTTTTAACTTGTCATAGATAATTACACCATTACCAAGAGTACCAAAATAAATTGTGTTTGCATTTCCTTCAATAGAGGTGAAAGAAATATCTTTTAATTCGGGAGGATTTGCAACAAAACCATTTCTTTTGTCTATAATAGAAACACCTTCTGTTGTGCCAATATAAATAAATCTTCCATCAATATAAATATCTCTAACATTCTCAGAAACTATTGCTCCTTTTGGATAATAATCATAAGTATCAAGAATATAATTGTATTCTATCAAACCACCGTTATAAAGACCAATATAAATCAAATCCTTGTCAAGTCTGATACTACTAACATTGGGGTCTTTGTATCCTATGTTTGCAGTGTCAATCTTTTCCCATAAGATATTATTAATCATATAATAATAAATATCTTTTTCTAAAAAATTAAGTTTTTTTGGATTTATTTTAGAAAAGTAATACTTACCTTTGACAAAATCTTTGTTTTTTATTGCATAAATCTGTGTTAAATAAAGGTACAAACTATCCAATTTATCAAAATTTTCATTTATACATTTTGTAAACTCTGTTATACATTCATCAAACTTTTCGAGTTTATAATAAATTTCGCCGCCAAGAAAAAATATTTTGGATTGCTCTGTTGTAAAAAGGTTTTTTAGATTTTTATCATTTAAGGCAAGTTCTATGTAATACAATGCGGGGTAATAATTTTTTTGTAAATATTCTATCTTTGCAAAGTAGGCGTTGGCAAGGCAAACAAATTCTGTATCAACATAGTCATTTTTTATTTTGTTAAGAATGATTTTTGCATCGGAATATTTACCAATATTAATAGAATAATCAAGTTCTTGAAGTTTTTGTGTTAAATTTATTTTTTCATTCAACACAATCGAGTTTACAGAAAAAATTTGATAAGAAAAGAGCAATAAAAATAATAAAAATTTTATTTTCAATAGACTATTCTCCACAATTAAAAATTAATACATTATTTATCTTTTTTCAATAGTAAATCCGTTTTGGCAAGAGATTTTTTTATCTCTAACTTTATGAAATTCTGTGGCTAAAAAATAAATCTAAATCTTTGGTAAATAAATCTCAAATCTTGTACCAGTGTCTTTTTTGCTAAAGACTTTTATCATACCATTGTGACTTTCGATTATACTTTTTACTATTGCCATACCAAGGCCAGTGCCTCTTTTTTTATTTGTGAAAAATGGTTCGAATATTTTTTGTAAGACTTCGGTCTCCATACCAATACCATTATCTTGAATAGTCCATTTTATCCATTTATCTTCTTCTTTGACTTTTATATTTATAGTACCGCCAGAAAGAATTGCATCAGCAGAGTTACTCACTAGATTAAAAAAAACTCTTTGAATTTTTTCTACATCCACAAATACAACAGTATCTATTTTTTCAGAAAAAATTATTTTTATATCTCGCTTCTTTACATCCTCAATTACTGTATCAATCAAAGTTTCTATTAAAGAAGATAAATTTGTTGGCGTTTTGTTTAAGTTTAGTTCGCCTCTTGAAAATTCGAGAAGGTCAGAAGTCATTTTCGTTAATCTATCAACTTCATTCATTATTACATTAGTTGATTTTTGAATCTTTTCGTTTTCGGGATTGCTCATTTTTATAAGTTCGGAATATGCTCTAATATTTGACATTGGATTTTTAATATCATGGATTATTAGAGATGCAAATTTACCTATAACAGATAATTTTTCTGCTCTAATTAAAGCATCTTGAGTTTTTTTGAGTTTTGTATATGCAACTTCAAGTTGTTTGTTTCTTTTTTCGAGGTCTGTTATATAATTGCTATTTGTACTTCTCACAGTAGAACAAATACTTCGTGCAATTTCAATCGAAATATGAGAAAAGTTTCTTAGTAATTTATTAAATGGTTCTTTATCCAGTTTTAATAATTTGAGGTCTGTTTTTGATTTAATTGAAGCACTTCTTGGGAGTTCGTCGATTACAGCCATTTCGCCAAACACATCGCCATCATGTCTTGTCGCAAGTATTTCTTGTTGTCCATTCTCACCTTTTTTTAAAATTTCTACAACACCAGAAACAATAATATAAAAGGCATCAGCGACTTCGTTTTCCTTAAAAATTATAATATCACTTGCGTAAGAATTTTCGACAGCTATTTCTGCTATTTCTCTAAATTCATCCTCGTGAAGATTGAAAAAAATTTGTGTTTTTTTAATAATTGTAATTTTTTCTTCTATTGTCATATTTTATATACTGGCAATGTAAAATAAAAAGTACAGCCAGTTCCCCCTTTGTTATTTTCTACCCAGATTTCTCCATTATGTTTTTTTATGATCTGTTTTGCTATATAAAGCCCAAGACCTGTGCCGCTTTGGTTTTGGTTAGTAATTGTACTATATTTTTTAAATTTTTCAAATATTTCTTTTTCTTTTCCTTCTTTAATTCCAGTTCCTGTATCAGATATTCCTATTTTAATAAAATCTTCTTCTATTCTTCCACCTATTTTTATAACTCCTCTTTCATTGACAAATTTGAAAGCATTTGAAAGGAGGTTTGATATAACATGCTCTAATTTTTCTTTATTTCCCATTATTGGAGGAAGCGGAGTCTGAACATTCCACACTAAATCAACAAGCATCTCTTTTGCCTGCACTTCGTAAATAGTGTAAAAGTATTCTAAAATAGGAACTAAATCTATTTTTGATAATTCCATTGATGATAAAGAATTTTCTTGACGAATATCTTTTAAAAAATCATTCAACATATAAGTAAGTCTATCTGATTCCTTAACTATTTTTTGGACAAAATCATTTCTTTTTTCTTCATCAATATTTTTATACTGTAAAATCATACTCGCATAACCATTTATTACAGTCATAGGATTTTTTAAATCATGTATAACTGTATAAAAAAAGTCGCTTTTTTGGTTGTCATAACTTCTCAATCTATCAAGTGCGTATTGCAAACTTTTTGTTCTCTCAATTACTTTTTTTTCAAGCCTTACATTTAAATTTTTAAGTTGTTCTTCTTTTTGTTCTAATGATAACGCCATACTGTTAAATTTATTGGCTAATATTCCAATTTCATTTTTGGATTCAATGCGAACTCTTTCTTTATAGTTTCCAGATGTAATATAAGCTGCTGCTTTAAGTAATTTTTGGATAGGTAAAACAAGTTGTCTATTTAACACTATAAAAAATAAAATAGTTGCCAAAATCCATATCAAAAACAATAACAAACTTAAAACACCAATATTATCTATTCTAAACCTATAAAGTGCAGGAGAAATGATCACTTCAATTATAAAATTTTGCATATTCTCTATATTTGTAAAGTCATAGTATTTATAAAAAAAATTATTCTTAAATTGTCTTACAGGGGTAGAAAGTTTATTCTTTCTTTGTTTTTCTTTTGCGAATGTAGTAAAGACTCTGATGCCAGACTTTTTTTCTACAACAGAAAAGTTGATATTTTTTAATAATAGGTTGTTTAATTCTTCTGTTTTTAATATATATCTTGAGTATATGAAATATTTTGTTTTTGAATTGGCAATTGGTATAATACTATCAAAGAAGATTCTATCATAAAAAAATATTACCTTAGAAATTTCTTTATCAGAACAACTAATATATTCATCAAAAAAATTTTTATTACTAAATATAATTTTACAATCTTTATCAAAAATTGTTATATTTTCAAATTTGTATTCTTTTATTGCTTCATATATTAAATTTTCTAAGTCTTTTTCGTTTTTGTTTTGAACAGAATTAAAAATATGCTCTGAGACACCAAGATATTTTGTTGTATAAAGTAACTCATTTTTTTTTTGATAGACTATTGTTTCAAATATTTTAACGCCTTTTTCAATTAAAGAAAGGTTTACTTTTATTTCTTCGTTTCTAAATAAAATAACATAAACTCCTCCTATTATCACAGATGGAATATAAAAGAAGAATATAGAGAATAAAAATATTGTTGTAGATATTCGCTTTTTATTTAATAAACTTTTTTTTGTCAATCCAATAACTCCGATTGTAATAGTAATAGTATAAATTATTATTTTTATATAGTAAATAGTTTTTAGAAATAATTTTTATGTTATTTTTTGATATGATTGGAGTAATAGTTAGAACTCTCCCCTATAATTATCCCCAATTATTTCTAAAATGACAATTAGAATAATATTATCTAAAGAATTAGTTTAAACTATGAATCGTAAGAAGAACACGAATAAAATAGAGAATTTTGACTAAAAACTTCAATAAGTTTAAAAAATTATCTATTTTATTGAAATTCTTTCAAATTATTCGTAATTTTCATGTCTTTGTGTTAAAAAAATTAATATCTATCGCTAAAATTCGTTAATAGTTGGTATAACACTGAGTAATAAGAAAATAATCTTTTTTTTGTGAGAAATCATACATCAATTACCAATGCAATCAGCCAAACCACCCAAAAACCTATAAAAAAGAATGGAATTAACGGTATTTTTGATTTTTTATCAAGTTTTCTTGTGATTAAGAAAGGTATTAATATTAAGGTTGCAATCCAAAAAGTTAATATAAATATAATTGTAGTAAAAAAAATCCCAACAATAGAGTTTATGAAAAATAGATAAAACATATCCCCAAGCCCTATTCCACCAGAGGAAACGAAGTAAATAAACATAAAGATAATAAATATTAAGAAAAAACCTATTAGTAGATAATAAAACGCTTTTATGTTGTAAAAGAATGAAATTATTGTTAATATTGATGATATTATGGCTAAAAGTAGTGAATTTACCTCTTTATTTTTTATATCAGAGATAATATTTGGAATAGAAATACTAATAAATATTATAATTTTTACAAAGAAAAACCAATTGATCGTAAAAAAAAGAGTTTTATTTTCGATAAAGAAATCATTGAGCATTTTTATTCTTTATATTATCATACTCTTTTAATACTTTTGAATATTCTTCTTTATCTTCAAGAAAATCTCTATAAACCTCAGCAGCTTTTTTTATATAGTCTAAATATTGATCTGTATTATTTTTTCCAATATATAGATATAACTCTGCCATTTTTCTAAACCATTTTAATTTTTCATAAACTTTGAGTAGAGTTAGCGAGAAATAGATATTATATCGATTATTTTCTTTTAAATCTTCTAATATTTTTGCAGATTCTTTAAATTTATCAGAGTTATAGAAATAAACAGCTTTTAAAAATAGATAGGTTTCATCTGTCATATCAATTTCTTCCAATTGTTTTAACATTTTTTCAACTTTATCATATTTTTTTTCTTTAATTAAAATACTTGCTTCTCTTACTAAATAATTAGCACTAAACAACTTAACTTTTACAAATATGGATTTTCGTATCAATTTAGGTTTGTACTCAAATGGTTGTGTGTCTTTTGTATAACCATCCTTTTCAAAAGTAATAGAATGTTTTCCAAAAAACAAAGAATTAAATAAAAATCTACCATTTATGTCTGTTTTTGTATTTGCTATGTTGTCAAGAGTTACACTCACTCCTTCAAGAGGGAGTCCTTCTTCAGAATAAGCTACTCCGTTAACTATGGATTTTTCGAGTTCTGAGTTAACATTAGCGTAGTTTATTGACGAACATGAGAATATTGTTATTATAAGGAAACCAATTAATATATATTTCATCTTTTCACTTCTATAATTTGATTATCTATTTGTATTTTATAAAAAAATAGAGTTTTTTCTACTATTTTTATCCGATCACTCGTTCTTTCGCTTACTATTAGTTCATAATTTTCTTTAACATTTCTTAGCGATATATATTTTATACCATTTATCATCCAATCTCCAATTATTTTATAATCAGAAGGATTTATTTTTGGTATCTCTTTTACCTCTACTATTTTTTCTATCTTTTCTTTTTTTACTTCTTTTATAACTACAATTTTTTTCTTTTCATAAAAGAGTTCTGATAAGTCATCTGATGATACCTCTTTTATTTGATGTGTATTTTCTTTGATAACTTTATTTTCTTTGATAGTTTTTTCAGTATCCAATAGATTTACATTAGAACAACCAAAGAATATCACAAATATAATAAATATTAAAGTTTTTTTTACTATCATTTTTTATAATACCCTTTTAAATTAACAGCCACTTCGATATTAGGGTCAATCAATTTTTTTGTTTGTAAGTTATTTACTAAAATAAGTTTATCACTTTTTTCTATTTCTTTCAACATTTCAAAGAAATTTATTGAGGAAATAACTATTTTTATATTTAATTCAATATAATCTTTCTCGCTAATAGAAATTTTATAGTATTTTACTTCACTTTTTGACTTTCTAAGTATTTCTCTAATATATTTTTCAAAATCTTCTGTTTTTTCAAAGAAATATTTGTTTATTTCGCTTTCTTTTTTTGTTTTTATGCTTCTTTCTAATCGTTTGCTTAACAAGTTAATCTCTTCTTGTAGGCTGTTTGTTAAATTTTTCTTTTCTGTTATAGAAAAAAATATAATTATATTAGTAAAAACTAATATAAGAATAAAAACTGTTAAAATAATATATTTAATTTGTTGTTTTATCATAAATAAATTCACCTTCGAGTCTAAATAATATTTTTCCTTCTTTTTTTGAGAAAATTAAATTAACATTTTTAAAGAATGTTGCATTGTGTATTGATTTTTCAAAATCAGAGTCAGAAAAACATTCTCCTTGAATATTAAATTTTGAGTTAGAAAAATTTAAGTTATCTATTTTTATATTTTTTTTAGAAACTTCATAAAAATAATAGAAAAAATCAATTATATCCTTCTTATCCTTTACTATTTTCTTATAATTTTCATATAACTTAACATCTTCACCACCCATCCTATATTTTTGGATTTTTGATTCTATATTTTTCTTTTGTGAGAATAAATCATCATAATTTTTTGATATATTATAATTATAAAAAATTAAATAACACATAATCAAAAATAAAAATACTATCCCTATTATAAATTTATTTATTTGCTTGCTAGTATTTTCAGTTTCAAATATTCCACCTTTTAAAGACATTAAAGATTTATCCAACTTTCCTAATGGAATATATGTAAAATCAAAATCAGGTAAATTTTCGTCATGTAGTAAATTTATTAAATAAGTATTTTCTTTTGGGATATTTTTAATATCTTCTGGAAAATGAATCTCTCTTTTTCTAAATATTTTACCAATTATTATATATAAATAATAAATATCACCAGATTTTATTAATAATTGACAATTATCAGGTATTTTTCTATCTTCTATCAATATTTCAAGAACATTATAGACAGAAAACATTTGTTTTTTAGCAAATAAAGAAAAATCTTTATTTCTACAAATAAAAACTAATATTGAATATTTATTTTCTTCTTTGTCAATTATTTCATAATCTAACAAATCTTTTTCTGGGTCATAGAGAGCATATCTTTTTATCGTATTTTTAACAATATTCAACAAAAGTCTATCAGCAACTTGAGGTACTGTAATTACTTTTAGTTCTATTAAATTATCAGAAATGACAATTTTTTTAATATCTTTTATTTCTTTTTGTAAATCTGACACTTCTTCTATTTTATTTTCTTTTATAGAATATGTATAATATTTATTTTCACCAATATAGAGTATTTTTTCATTTTTCATTGTCTTTTCCAAAAAAAGTTCTTAGTATTTTTACATTTGACTTATTTTTCTTGTCTTTATACCTTTTAATTATAGCACTAAAATATTGTTTATCATAATTTATTTTAACATTAAATATTTTACTATCACACGAAAACATTTTCTCATAAATAGCATAATTATTTATAAAAACATTTTTTATGTCTTTAATCGTTGATGACTTTTGTTTTTCTTCTAATATCTTCCACATACTTTCTATATCTAAGTTTTTTGAATTATTGCATATTTTTACTCCAATTTCAAATACTTTTTTATTTACAAAATTTAAATTAATACTTCCTTTATAATCAAATAAAACATATAATAAATCCTCTTGCCCTCTTGGAAGATAACTTCTAAAAAATTCATATTCAGATTCTTTAATAATTAATCCAGGTTCTAACAAATAATTTTTATTGCCCCTATAAGTTTTTACTCTACCTTCGATTGTTGTAAAAAAATTGGTCTCCATTCTTAAAGATTCTACATAAGGCTTTAGTTTTTTTAAATCTAAAGTATTTAAAGAAGGTGTCATATAAATAGAAAAAACATCCTTGTATTCTTCCTCTTTTCCTTTAATAAGGCTATTTATATCATTTATAGTGTAAATATAATCTTTTTTATCTTTATCGTTAGTTGATTTAGTATCTGTTGTTAAATCTTTCATTATTTCTTTCAAGTCAAGGTGGTTTATATCTATTTTTGAGTCTTCTGGTGTAATATTTATTTTAAATTCGTCTATTTCTTGTGGAATCTCTTTAAACCAACCATCATGAGGTGAACAAAAATTATCTTTTATGTCCTCTTCAAAATATTCTTTAACTTTTTTATAAATTTCTACAAATTGTTTCAATCTTGCTATACTTTGCATTTTTTTATTTATCTTATTTTGATAATATCCAAAAGAAATCCCAAGTATAGAAAGAGAAACTGATATAAAACT
Source organism: Spirochaetes bacterium GWB1_27_13 (assembly GCA_001829125.1). Taxonomy (GTDB): domain Bacteria; phylum Spirochaetota; class GWE2-31-10; order GWE2-31-10; family MWDO01; genus GWC1-27-15. The sequence continues at coordinate 15,396 of MIAN01000098.1, forward strand.
TAAAACAAGGATAACAGATAATAAAGAATAAGCTTTATTAATTTTTTTCATAATATCATCTTTAGTTCAACATTTTTTTTGTTTTTTAACGTAAAATACAATATACAATAATAAGGATACTTATTTGTTAGTATATCATCAATATCATAGTATTTAATAGTAAAATCTTTCACAAACGGATATTTATTAGTCTTTTCACCTTTTTTTATTATAAAAGCCTCTTCTTCAAATAAATATTCTACTTTAATATCATTACTAAAAAAAGAAATCTTATTTATCTCAAAAAGATATTCTTTTTCTGGCATTCGTGGATATAAATTAACATTTAATATATCAGATTGAATTTGCTCAACAAATGAGGTAATTTTATCATTTTCGACCAATAATAACTTTATATCCTCGAAATGCTTGTGTAGAGCAAACGAACCCCCAACCATCAAAACTATAAAAAAAGTAAAAGCAGTTACAGAGACGATCATGTCAACCAAAGAAAAGCCATAATTAATTTTTTTCTTTAGGAAAAATTTCATCAATACTCTTATTTGTGTTTTCGATTTCAAGATATAACCTTTCTTTTTGCTTTTTTATCATCTTAAAGTATGAAGTAACACCAAAAGTAATAAAACTAAAGACAATACTAAAAAGAGTGATACTTATTATTACTTCGATTAAACTAAATCCTTTTTTTAACTTATTCCTCAATGCCTGTTCCTTCAGTATCAGTGCCAGATGAAACTGTTAAATCCTTTGCAGTACCAGCCCCACCTTCTTTTTTGTCAGAACCAAGAGATTTTATCATAAATCCTTGCCCGTCATCTGTTTGTGTGTAAACATAAGCATTTTGCCATGGATCCAAAAATTTTGTTTTTGTAACATAGCCTTTTTCGAGTAATATTTTAAGTCCCTCTTCATTTGTTGGAAGTCCACCCTCAGTTTCAGAATAATCCATTAATGCAGCTGAATATATTTTCATTTCTTGAACACAAGCTCTAACTTTAGCTCTGTCCCAAAAAGCAAAACCAGCAATACCAACGAGTCCAACAAAAATACCAACAATACCAACCCAGATTAAAGTTTCCATTAATGAGAAACCATAATTAATTTTTTTTATTTTTTTCATAAAACCTCCTAAAATTTATCAATTAAACTTAATGTTGGAGAAATAACAAGATACATTATTAAAAATATAAAAAAAGCAATGACTATCATCATAATTGGCTCTATCAATTTAAATAATTTCTCAAGGTAATTCTCAAAAGTTGTTTCTGTATCAACATATATTTTTTCAAAAGCATCTTGTGATCTTGATATTGACTCAGCAATTTGGATTATATTTAAGTCCTTTGGGTCAAATATTTTTAGTTTTGTGAATGCTTCTGTAATTTTACCACCATTTTTTAATATTGTAAGACTATCTTCTAAAAGATCAATCATATCTTTATTTTTTTCTATCTCTATCATTTTTTTAAAAGAATCTTCCAGAGTAAAGCCCCCCTTACTTAATATCAAAAAATTAAAACTTATATTTATCTTTCTTGTCCAATAAAAAATCTTTGATATAATTGGTAACTTTATAAGAAAATGATATATCATTTTTCGTGATTTTTCAATCCTAATTAACAAAAAAAATCCTATAATACTAAATATAATAAAAAACAAATAAAAAATAAAGTTTTCTACAATAAAATTTGATAAAGCAAACATTATTTGTATCAATAAAGGAGGAATAAAATCAAGACTCTTATACATCTTTTGAAAATTTGGTAAAACTACCAAAAATAAGCTATTTACTGAGAAAAAACTTGCCACTATGAGTATTATTGGATATAAAATAGCAGAAATTATTTTATCTTTAATCTTTTGTGAATTTTTGAGATATTTATAGATTAAATTAAAAGAATCCTTTAATTTACCACTAATTTCACCTGCTGCTATCATACTTAATAAAAAGTCGTTAAATAACTCGCCACCCCTCGCTTCTTTAATCGAAATATAAAGTTTTTCACCTTTTTTTAAATGGTTTGCCAAGTCATTTGTAAAATTTGCTTCTTCTCCTTTTATATAAATGTTTTTCAATATTAATACAGCTTCATTTATATCAATACCAAAATCTAACAAAGTATAAACATTATAACTAAAATCAAGTAAAAAATTCTTACTTAGAGACCTTTTTATAAAAATTGATTGTTTTTTATCAAATTCTTTTACTTCTACAACAAAATATCCCTTAGAATAAACAGAATCCTCAAACATCTCTTTAGATATTGCTTTTTCGATGATTTTTGTTTGATTTCCATTTTTATCTACTACTTTTGCAACAAAAGATTTCATTTTATTTCTCCGATTATACTTAGCACCTCTTCGACAAAAACATTCCCTTTACTCGCTTCAATTAACGCTTTTTTAAACATAGAGCTAAATCCATTGTTAAACAAATGATTTCTCATGTTTGTAACTGAATCATTTTTTATTATCATTTCTTTTATCGTCTCATCAATTTCAAATATTTCAAACATCGCTTTTCTTCCCACAAAACCAGTATTATTGCAATCTGGGCATCCAACTGGTTTATATAAAGAAGTCAAATTTATTTTATACTTCTCAAAAATTTCTTTTTCTATTTTAGTTGGCTTGTGTTCTTCTTTACATTTGTCACATAAAACCCTTATCAATCTTTGAGCAGCAGCACCAACCAAAGATGACTCCAAAATATAAGGAGCAATACCAATGTTTAATAATCTCGTTATTGAAGAAATTGCATCGTTTGTATGGAGCGATGAAAGTACAAAATGTCCAGTCATTGCAGATTTTAATGCAAGATCAGCAGTCTCGTAGTCTCTCATTTCACCAATCATAATAACATCAGGGTCTTGTCTCAAAATATTTCTTAATACAGTGTCGAATGTAAAACCTATTTTTTCGCTAATTTGAATTTGGTTTATTCCTTCAATAGTGTATTCTACTGGGTCTTCGATTGTAATTATGTTTCTTGTTTTTGAGTCAAGGTTACTCAAAATTGCTCGCAAAGTCGTAGTTTTTCCAGAGCCAGTGGGACCTGTTATAACAAATGCTCCATAACTTTTTTGTATTATCCTTCTACAAATTTCAATATCTTCCTTAATAAAGCCCAAAGCCTCCAATTGTAAGAATCCTTCTTTATGCTCCAAAAATCTCAAGACAACAGATTCTCCAAAAATCGTTGGCATTGTAGAAACTCTTATGTCTAATTTTTTACCATACAAACTTAAACTTGCCTTACCATCTTGTGCTAACCTTCGTTGAGTTACATCAAGTTTACTAATAACTTTTATTCTTGCACAAACAGCTTCATAAAGATTAGCAGAATAAGTACCAGTTGTGGTAAGAAATCCATCAATTCTTAATCTTACCCTAAAATAAGTCTCAAATGCTTCAAAATGAACATCAGTTGCTTTTTTTTCTATACCACTAATGATAATTTCATTGACAAGATTAACAATAGGGGCATCGCTTGCAAGTTTATTTAAGTCATCTTTGTTGGTAATACCAGATTTTTCGTCTTTAGAATAATGATTTTCATTTTTTGAAATTTCTCTTAAAAGATCATCAAATTCTTTTTGATTTAACTCTGTAAATTCTACTTTGTAATTTCTAAATAAATATTTAATTTCGTTAATTAAACTTTTTGCAACAGAATGATCTTTTCCTATTATGATTTTATCTTTTTCTTGAAATAACTTAATGATTCTATTTTGTACTATATACTCATAATTAAATTGTTCACTATCAACCAAATTAATTTTTATCTTATTTTCTTCCATAATATATATTCCAATCTATTCCAAATTTTAATAAAAATTATTTTTTAACACGAAGAAGACGACGTTCACGAAAAAAATACAGAAGATTTCTTTTTTTGAAAATTGAGTAATAACTATGTGTTTACTCATTGTTTTCATAAATAGTCGTAATTCATGTTACATACAAGATTCATAAATTTTTTGGATTAATTCTTCTTTTTCTTTTTTAATATCATCATTTGATTTTTGTACAAATGGTATTATATAAATTACAAACTCAGAGTTAGAATAACTGTTATCATGAGTTTTAAATAGATTACCAATATATGGAATATTCCCAAGTCCTGGTATTATATTATTATTAAATGTTTCTTTATTATTTACTAACCCTCCAAGTATTATTGGTTTGCCTGTTTTTGTTCTAACTAAATTTTTGATACTTTTTTCTGAAGTATCTGGCGGTTCTCCTTCAACTTTTTTACCAAGATTATCAGAAATTCTTGCATTAACTTCAATAAAAACTTCTTCATTATAAGTTGATCTTCCTTTTATCTCAAGGTTAAAACCAAAAGTTGTTGCACCAAAAGTAGTTTCTTTGCCACCAGTTGCATTAAGTTTTTCACCTTTATACTGTAAAGTCTGTGTATTTGTTAAACTCACAGGCTCTCCAGAAATGCCATAAATCTCTGTTGACATCTGAATTTTTGCTTTATCCTCAGTTAGCATCTCTTCAAGAAATACAGAAAAAGAAAAACCAA
>MIAN01000099.1 GCA_001829125.1 Spirochaetes bacterium GWB1_27_13
AACACCAGCCGATTTCGCCAGAAGATGTTTTAAACTTTGACCAAAATCCAGTTACTCCATTTATTGTCTCTTGCGAACCTTTTTCAAGTAATTCTAAAGACTCACCTTTTTGTAACATTCTAATAAATTTACCATCAACAGAAGCAGTTTCTCTAAATCTAAGGTTTTCAACTGAAGGTGCATAAAAAGAGCCAACTTTTTTTTCGATTGGTGGATTTGTCGTTGTTGTTGTTGTTATACCACCACCATCAAGTTCTGTAACCAAATTTGCTATAAAAGGACTCAATACTGTATCTTCACCAAGAAGTTCTAATGCCTCATTTAATTTTGTAAGCCCGTCTTTTGCATTATAAGTTTTGCCATAAAGTAGGTTGAATGCTCTTGCAACAAGTATGCCCTGACTTGCAACTTTTATATCGTCTGTGTAACCTTTTTTGATCCATACATTACCAGCCCAAATTGATTTTTGTCCTTGCTTTTTTGGAATATAAGAGGCTATATCAACATTTATAAATCCATCATTTTCTTTAATATAATAACCAAAACATCCGGGTTGTAGTTTAAATTTGGCTAGATAACTGTCGTCTGGTTGTGTATATGCAACCAAATCTTTTTCTATTATTGTAATAAATTTTATTGCAAAATTATCTAAAGAAGCCCAATATTTTGTTTTGTCTGGAAGTTGAAATTGTATGTAATAAGCGTCTTTAATCTTTTTATTACCTATAACCAAAACTTTATTACCAAAATTGAGTAATTTTTTTTCTTTTACATCTTTTGGTGTTTTTTCAAGGTCTCCTTCTTTTTCAAAAGACCATATTGCTTCATATTTTACATAAAGGTTTGTGTTGTTTTGTGGAATAATGACATCTTCTGCAAAAATAAATGAAACAGAAAATAAAATAAATAATATTGCTATTATATTTGATTTCATAAGAACTCCTCTCTTTTACCTGTTATTTTAGGTGTAACACATTTTAAGTATATAATTAAGAAGTTGATTTTGTCAATTCCTTTTATAAAGAAAAAAATAAATTAATCAGATTGTCACGGATTACACAGATTAAATCTGTATAAATATACATAATAACTGTATTTAATTTTAGGTATATAATTTGTTACAAATCAAAAAGTGTTTGGCATAGATTAAAATTAAAAAATTTATTTTGGTATGATTTTAACTTGAGAATCTGGTTATTTATGGAAAGTAAATGCGTAGAATTTTATTTTATACCCATCCTTTGTTTTAATTTTTCGGGTATTTCTATATTTAAAAACTTAGAAGCTTTGATTAGTAGTTCAACAAGATCAAAAGGTTTCATTATATAATCATCAAATCCTTTTATGCCAGATGTATCTTGAGAATTTATTATTTTTGCTGTTAATGCCCAAATTTGAGTATCTGCTACTTCAGGAGTACTTCTTATTGATTTTAAAGCAAAAATTCCTGCATCATTTGTTTCCATATTGATATCCATTAATACAAGACTTGGTTTTTCTTCAATAATCTTTTCTATTGCTTCTGCTGCACTGCTAGATTCTATTATTTCTATCCCTGCATCAGGACCTAAGAGTTTGAAAAAATTAATTAATACATATCTATTTTCTATTTTATCATCAGCAATTAAAACTTTTGGCATACATTCTCCAGCAACAAATGACTTTAATATTTTAATTATACAATAAAGTTTAAAAATATAAAAACATTTTTTTAAATAATTTTTTAAAATATTATTTTTTTTAAATTTTAATTTTTTTACACAAATATTCGATACTTAATAAAGAAAAAAGATTTTATACATATTTTTTAATTTGACTATTTATTGCAAAGTTTGTATTATATAAAAGTTAGATTTAAATTATTGTATTTTACATTGTGGGTAGAAAAATGGAGATTTTAAATAAAATTAATGAAATCGAAAAATTTTATTCTTTTGAATCAATATATACTTTTAATAAAAATTTTAATGAAAATAAATTGTTGAATGAAATAAATTCTAATGTTATTTATATAGAGCCAGACAAATATTTTCAGCACATTCCAGACATAGAACAAACAATTCATCATCTCGATTTGCTAATTTCTTCTTTGGCTGCTTTTAGTTATAAAGATGAAGCATATTTTTTACAAAATAAATTTAATAAAATTAGAATATACCTCGAAAAATTTCCTAGAGGAAAAACATCATTTTCTAAATTTGTTGAAATTTTAAAAGACCATAAAGATAAAGACTTTGATGAGGTAAAAAATTTAATCCCTGAAGACTTGCATATTTACGATGAAGAACACAACAAACCAGAAAATAAAATTTTCAAATTAACAAGAAAAATAAGCCAAATAATTAAAGAAGATAAAAAAAATGAAACAACCGTAGTTTCTGATGAAAAACAACAAGAATTTCATACAGAAGAGCCAATAACTACTCCAGAAAATAAAATAGAAAAAAAATATTTTGATATTGATAAAGAAATAGCATTAGCTGAAGAAAAAGCCTCGAATGTTTTAAATAAAGACTTTAAAGAAAGAAAAGCCAAAAGAGACATATTGTTACAAACCCTACTTGATATTTATCATGAAAAGAAAAAAGGTTATAAATTAATGATTGGGCTTTTTAGAGGACTTGATATATTTAGAAGAATGTGCTTGAGTAATGAGCGTTTTGATAAAATTGCATATTTAAAGAATATAAGAAAATATATTACTTTTTATGAAGATGCTAATTTAATAAAATTGTGTATTCAAAAAAGTCCATCGCTTGATGTTGATTTTGTTAAAAGAATGATTGTTGATTGTCTTAGAATAATCAACAAACAAGTTGATAAATCTAGATTTCGTCTAAATTTTAATGATAAATTAAATTATAGGTCTGGTTTTAATCAAGAATTCCAACAAAAGATAGAATGGCTTTATTTTCCACATAAAAGAAGACCAAAAAGAAACATAGATGAGCTTTATACAATAAAAAGTGTTATCGAATCAGCAATAAAAACGCAAAAAAAATACACAAAAACTTATGTTTCAATTTTGTCATCAAGAGATATTGACATTTGTAATAAATTACTTTCCAAATTACATCTTGTATATTATAAAGACCCTGATATAAGAAAATTTTTAATAAAATTATTTCATTCACTTGATAGTTTTGAATATTCTATTCATGAGTATTCAGAAGAACAAAAAGAAAACTTTAAAGTTAATTTTCAGAAAATAATCCTTGATAATTCAAATAACTGTAATTTAATTAATATTATGATTAGTTTAAACCCAAAATTAAACCCTTCTGATATAAAAAATTTAATTGCTATAACTCTAAGAATTATGAAAGAAAAAATAGATGTCGGTTTTGAAAGAAAAAAGAAAATAATTCATGCTCTTGCAAACAGTTTCAACCCTCTTGAAAAATATTATCAAGTTTATGACAAAAAAATCTTTAAAATTTATAAGAGAGTTTAAAAAGAAAAGATTGATTAGAGTTTTAAAACCTGATTAGTCTTTTCTTTGACAAATCTTTCTTCTAAACTTATATAAAAAAGATTATTTTTCATTGAGCATTTAATAAATTCTAAGTATAATAAAGTATAAAAAATAATTATTCAAAAAATAATTATTTTTGTTAAATTTTGTCATTTTAGGTATTGCTTAACTTGCAAAAATAAGATAGATTAACACAAAAAGGGAAAGAGGGTAAGAATATGAAAAGAGCTTTTAACTTTAGTGCAGGTCCTGCTATTCTTCCTGTTTATGCTTTGGAAGAAGCACAAAAAGAAATCGTAAACTTTAAAAACAGTGGAATGTCTTTAATGGAAGTTTCACATAGAACTCCTTTGTATGAAGATGTTCATAATGAAACAATTTCTTTGATTAGAGAATTATATAAAGTGCCAGATAATTTTGACATTCTATTTTTACAAGGTGGTGCGTCAAGCCAGTTTTTTATGATACCAATGAATCTTGTTCATAATGACGAAATTGCTGATTATATAATCACTGGTGCATGGTCAGAAAAAGCAATAAAAGAAGCAAAAATACTTGGTAAAAAAACAAATGTTGTTGCTACTTCAAAAGACAAAAATTTCAATTATATTCCATCTGAACTTAAATTTACTCCTTCAGCAAAATATGTTCATATGACATCAAATGAAACAATTCATGGTGTTCAATTTAAAAAGTTGCCAGAAACAAATGGAGTTCCTCTTATTATAGATGCATCATCTGACATTTTTTCTTACCATATTGATTGGAAAAATATTGGTGCTATTTATGCAGGTGCTCAAAAAAATGCAGGTCCTGCAGGGGCTACGATAGTTATTATGAGAAAAGATTTGTATGAAAGAGAAAAAGAAACTATTCCAACAATGTTAAGGTATTCTACACATGCAAAAGAAAATTCTTTATATAACACTCCACCAGTATTTACAATTTATATGATTGGCTTAAACCTCAAATGGCTCAAGAGTCTTGGTGGAATTGATGCTATGAATGCAATAAATGAGAAAAAAGCAAAATATATTTACGATGCTATTGATGAGAGCAATGGATTTTACAAAGGTCATGCAGAAAAAAATTGCAGGTCTTTAATGAACATTCCTTTTATAATGAAAAGCGAAGACCTCGAAAAGAAATTTATAAAAGAATCAGAAACCCTCAACATGATTGGTCTAAAAGGTCATAGGTCTGTTGGTGGTTTAAGAGCATCAGTATATAATGCAATGCCAGAAGAAGGCTGTCTTGCTTTGGCTAATTTTATGAAAGATTTTATGAAAAAGAATGGTTAATTTTATAAAAAAAGCGACATTTTGCCAATGTCGCTTTTTTTATTAATATTTTAATTTCTCAATGCTTCAACAGGATCAATGTATGCAGATTTAATCGATGGAAATATTGTACAAACTCCAGATACGATAACCCCAAATATAAATCCTTGTATTAAATAAATTGGTGAGAAACTAAAAAATATTGTGTTTGATATTGGAAAATCTATCCCTCCACTAAGAGATACAAAATCAATTGGCACTAATGACAGTAGATATGCTGAGACTCCACCAATTATTGTACCAAAACTTGCTCCAATTATACTCAAAAACACAGCTTCAAGAAAAAAGGTTAGGACAATTTCGAATCTTGTCATACCCAATGCACCCATCATTCCAATTTCTTTAATGCGTTCATGGATAATCATAATAATCGTATTTACAATAAGAAATGATGCAACTATTATAAAAACAGAATAAATTATTCCATAGATTAGTTGTGCTGTTTTAAGAAGTACAACAAATTGATGAGATTTCCAGTCTTTTATTGTAACAGGCTCGGATGGGTTTGATTTTTCTACTATTTTTCTTATTTCTTTGATAATTTCGTTTGTATTTTCACGATCTTTTATAAATACAAATAATGCTTGAGTTTTATTTTGTAATGAAGCAAGCCTTTGTAATCGTTCAAAAGGTAATATAATATACAAAGAATTGGGAGTTGCAAAATCAAAGTCAAAAACCCCTACAACTTTTGGAATATAGAATTTGTCCGAATATTGACTCGAAATAATCTTCATTGGTATTTTAACATCTGTTTTTGTGATAAAAACTTCAAGAAGTTTTTTTTGTTTCTTATCAACTTTTTCGTTATTTTCCTGTATTTTTTTTGATTTTTCTAAAGATTGTGCGAATTTTCTTTTATCAAAAACGAATGATCTTATTTTACCAATATTCAGGTTGTAAACTTCTAATTCTTTATTAAAAACATAACTTTCTTTAAGGAAACTTGAGTCATTTTCATTTAATTCTGTTAGTAATTTATCAAATTCTTCTTTTTCTATAACTTCTTTAATAATATTGAGTTTTTTTGCAAGTTCTATACCGATTATACATTCATTTTTATATTTTTCGTCATTTTCTTTTTGTGGAAACCGCCCGATTATAAGCCCGTCGGTTTTATTGGTTAGATTAAATTTATTTACTTTATTTTCTTCTTCTATATTAATGCCCCAAACAATGGCGTGTTTTACTATATTATTAGTTAATGTGGCATTAGTGGTTATTCTTGATAAGGATGTATCAACACCTTTTATAGTTTTTATTTGGTTTATTAGACTGTCAATCCCGCCGTTTTTATACTCCAAAGGATATTGCAATGGATGAAAATCTTTTAACCTGTCATACTCGCTTGTACTTATTAGAATATGCCCAGTATCAAAAGTTTGGATGATATTTTCTAAACTACTTAACATTCCGTTTATATAACATATCATTATGATAATAAAGAATACTGCAACTCCAATTGCCGAAACACAAAAACCAGACCTTCTAATATTCCTGAAAATATTCCTAAATGCTATTTTTGATATGTCTATAAGAGTGCTTATTTTTACTTGCTTATTCATAAAATCTCCTTATGACATCTATTCAAACCTAAGATCATCTGATACAGATTTTTTTACAGACCTTCTTGCAGGAATTATAGCAGACAACATCGATACTAATACCCCAAGAAATCCAGCTGTAATAATAGAAGAAGTATTCCACGCTGATTTAAATTGACTTACCACTCTGTATCCCAAATCCATATTTCCCATCGAATTCATCATTTGCGAAAAATCTATTCCGTAATTCACCATAAAAATATTTATAATACATCCAAAAATAATCCCAAGTCCAGAACCAATTGCCCCGATTAATCCGCCTTCTACAATAAAGAGAATTACAATCTCAGAATTTGTCATTCCTAAAGCTCTCATCATCCCTATCTCTTTTGTTCTCTCAATTATAGCCATAAGCATAGTATTTGATATGCCAAGTATTGTAATAATTATTAATAAAAAAAGTACTATTGATGCTCCTCCCCGTTTTGATGTTGATATTGCAAGGAAATCTTTTGCATCCTCCTGCCAATCAACCAAAACAAGTTCATTTGGAAGTTTGTCACCTAATGCTTTTTTTATTACATCTGGAGATTCGTTATCAGACGGTAAGTCATAGTCTTTTGCATCTTTATTCCTAATGCAAATTTCTGTTATGTGTCCACCTAACATTAATCCTGTTTCATCTTGTAAAATGCTAAGAGGTAAATATCCAATATTTCCATTGGTTTTGGGATTTGGCGTGTTTATTATTGCACCAACTTTCAGATCAATTAATTGGTTAGTATGAGTTATGATGCCTCGTTCGTTTCGTCTATCGATAGTTGTTGACAACCTCACAGTATCGCCAACCTTAACATTTAGATTTTTTGCACCAATTGCACCAAGCATTATTTTTTGTTCATTATCTTTAATAAATTCGCCTTTTTCTACAAAATTATTATATCTAAAAAGAGTTGTTTCCATAACTGGGTCTATTCCTATAAACATAAAAGGAGAGTCTCTTTCTGCACTAAATAAAATTCCTGTAAAAACAAAATGAATTGCAGTATTATACCCAACCTCATTTAATTTTTTAATTATAGGTTGGTAATTTGTAAAACTTTCATAAGATGGAATCTCGTCTTTTTTCTCAAAGTATGCTTGTGAATATATCTTTGCAGCTCCTATCTCATAATTAACCAAATTTCTTTTAGAATCAATATCCATACCCAAAAGGAAAGCATCCATATAAATAAAAAGTGTTATCCCGATAGTAATTGCAGCTACTGTTAAAATTGTTTTTACTTTGTGTCTACCAATATTACGAAATGCAAGGAGCAAATAATTTAGATTGTTTTTTCTCATATTTTTCTCCCTATTAATAAGTATAGTGATAATGATTCAAATTGTCAATATCTATGCTTTAGAATGTTTTAGATATATTTTATTATATATGAAAGAAGTAAATACAAAAGTTTCTATAGATTAAGATAGTTGAGAGTTATGAAAAGATAATTTTCATTTTTTCATCCCCTCTAATTTTATGTGTCTATAAATAAGATTTACTATGAATAATAAGCAAAAAAACAAGAATTTCCCCTTTTGATATAAAAAGGGGAAATTAATTCAAAATCAAATAATAACTGAGAGCGTCACTCATTGTTTCCCTTATGCGTTTGGGCAATCGTTGTTTTAACTATTAAGAACGCTCTCTGACATGTTCATCAGAATAAGACTTATAATCAATTTCTTGAAAAATCGTATCTCGCCATTCGCACTCTTTTAGGTAATCTTCGTCAATTGTAGAATAAACCATATTGTATAAATCAAGAAATCTATTTAAATGTCCTTTAACTTTTTTCATAGCATATTCAACAGTTGTGCCAGTTGTCATTATAAATGCCCAACAGGAAGTTTGAGCAATTAAGAGTTCTCTTGCCATTTGATTTAGCACTCTTTTTAATAGAGGGTCATTTGTATAGGCAAATTTATTGGCAAGCTCAACCATTCTATCAATACATTCGTGATAATGCCTATAAACCCAGTCATTGCCGTTATTAAGCCAAACTTCCATATAACCTTTATTCCCCCAGCTTGACATCGAAGGTGTAGATACTTGATTAACTGGATGTTTTTTTAAGTATTCTGATGGTGTAATCATTTTTACAATATTAGAACTATGTATCTCACGGCAGAGATAATTTATAAAATCAGGACCTTCATACCACCAGTGACCAAATAATTCGGCATCATAAGGAGCAATAATAATTGGTTCTCTATCCATTATTGTTGATAAATATTCAATCTGTTTTTCTCTATTAAATCTAAAATTTGATGCGTGCATTTTTGCTTTATTTTGAGCAAATTCTGGATTATAAGGTAGTTTTTCTACATTTTTACCACTGATCCTATAATACTTAAATCCTGTCATTACCCTTATACCATCAGAATGAATATAAGGAGCTACATAATCAAGTGGCAAATCAAAACCTATATCGCGATAGAATTCTCTATAATCTTCATCACCTGGGTATCCTTCATTTGCTGACCAAACTTGCTTACTTGACTCAACATCTCGCCCAAAAGCAGCAACACCATTCTTACAATAAAGCGGTGCGAATATACCGTACTTTGGTCTTTTTTCTGCGTATAAGATGCCATGTGTATCAACAAAGAAAAATCTAATTCCCCATTTTTTGAGGCTTTCTTCAAGACCTGGATTGTATGCACATTCTGCATTCCATATTCCATTTGGATACTTGCCAAAATGTTTAAAATAGTTTTTAGTAGCTATTTCAACTTGAGCATTTATTGCATTTTTACTAACGCCAATTAAAGGCATAAAGCCATGTGTTGCACCACAAGTAATTATTTCAAGTTTACCAATATCCTGAAAATGTTTAAATCCATTAATTAAATTTTTGTTATATTTATAAACATAAGTATCATAACAAGAAGTTAATTTTTTATTATACATAGTAGCAGTCGCAAAAAAATCAGTATTTTTTGTTCTTTCGAGTTCTTTGTTAGAAAGTTCGATTAATTTTTCTAATTTTTTTACAAATCTATCCTGTAATAATGAATCTACAAACATTTCACAAAGTGGAGGTGTTATAGACATAGTTATTCTAAAATCAACTCCATCATTAACTAATGATTCATAAACTTGTAAAAGTGGAACATAAGTTTCTATGACTGCTTCATAAAACCAATCTTCTTCCATAAAGGATTCGTACTCAGGATGCCTTATGAAAGGAAGGTGAGCGTGCAGTTGAAGACATAAATAACCACTTGCCATTTTTACTCCTTAAAATTAATTTTTTCTGGCAAAAGAAGAAGTTACAGTAGAACTTGATGAACCGCCAAGAATAGTTGAGCTAAATGAGTTTGGGATTAAACCACTCGTTGTTTCGTTTCCTTCTAAAATATTACCAGCCAAAAACTTCATTAATTCTTGACTACCACTTTGTTGGAATAATTGGTCTGCACCAGAAGCTTGTAATATTTTTTTAAATTGATCTTCTGACATCATCCATTCAACATCTATTTGATCCGAAAGATCGTCTCTTGGAGTTGTTGCAACATTTGAACGAACTAATGTAATAAATTTTCCATCTTTAAAATATCCCAAATCAATTTGGTAAGTTTTATTTGGATATGGAAATTTAATATACCAATTGTCTGCGACATCATTTATTTTTATATCAAAAAAACCAGACTCGCTTTCTGGTGATCCAGAGTTAGTAATGTCATAAATTCTCAAAAATCTATCGATTCCAGATAAATTATGTTGATTAATTAAATCTTTTGTTAATTCCCAATAAACAAATCCCCAATAAGGGTCTCTAACCATAAAAACTATTTTATTTTTGCCATAAACTTGTGGTAAATTAGGAACATTATAAAAAAAATCCTGTTTTTGTTCTTGTGGTTTTTGGAATCCAGAACTAGTTTGGCTTGTTGGATTATCTTTAAGGTCTTCTTTTTTTTGATTTGCTGTTTCGATTACTTTTTCTGATTCAAGGATTAATTTTATTAAATCATCCTTTTTCACTTTTTTATCATAATCCAATTCTTTGTCATCAGCAATAGATTTTAATTCTGCTAATGTGTTTTTCTCTAATTCTTTTTGATTTAACATAATGTCCTCCTAAAAAATATTAGCTTTATACTTAATTAAAAACTAATTTTTAAAAAAATTCAACAACTATTTTAATATACTCAGAATTTTTTTATATGGCAATTAAAATAACATAGCCTCAAGAATTTATTTAACACAAAGCAAATACTATAAAAAAATAATATTCTAAACAAAATATTATTTTTTGTAAATATATATTGATTGAGTTCTATCGCAGTATCTTCGTGATTTTAACTAATCTTAGTTATCGCTAAAACCAGTTAATAGTTGGATAATAATTAACTTTTAGCTTTATGATAAAAGTAAAAAAAAGACTGACCTAAATTGGTCAGTCTATAATTATATACTGACAATTTAAACAATTGTCAGTATAAGAAACAAAAAATTTATTTTTTAATTATTACAGCAGTTAATGGTTCGAGTGTTACTTTTGTTGAAGTAATTTCAACACCAGAAATTGTTGTTACAGCAGTTATTCCTGCTTCATCATTATCAACTAAAACAGTAGCACCCGTTGATAAATCTGTTGGTGTTGTTGCAGATCTACTTACTGAATCCGCGTTTATAAATACATAGTAAGAAGCATCAGAGCCTACTACTTTATAACCAATTACTAAGTCAGATGTTGCTGTTTCATTATCAAAATCAATTTTTGTTATATTTGTGTCAACTAAAGATTTAGTTCCAAGTCTAAATGCGTTAGTAGATCTTCTTAATGCAAGTAAACCTTTTGTATATGTCATTGTCAATCTACCTGGCTTACCAGTTTCGATAAATGACCAGTTAATTTGATTTACAGCATCAGATGAATCATAAGAATCATGAACAAATTTAACTGTTGAATTGTCTTTATATGTAACTTCAGTAATTTTTGTACCTTGATTGGCATCTGTTCCTTTGTATTGTTTTGTAACGCCAAGTTCTTGTCCTGCGTGGAAGAATGCAATACCTTGAGTTGTTGCAACAATTAAGTTACCAAGTCTTGTTCTCTTATGAATTTCTGCAATACCATTAGCATCATCTGGTTTTGCCTGAATATGTCTTGAAATAATATCAAATAAAGTCATATTGTCATGTGCAGCTATATATTGAACACATTGACCTGGATCATCAGCTGTATCTTTTGTACCAGTAGAAATAGCGTTTGTATTAAAGTTAGTTGGTTGACCTTTGATATTTTTAAATATCTTAGTAATATCTTCTTTACCACCAGTGATAAATTTTGGAGTTCCTTCTGCACCAAAGCCAGATTTCATTAAGTTTCTAAATTCATCTGAGAATACTCCAACTCTTTCTGCTCCTGTATTCATTTCATTCATAGCATCTTGTGTAGCACCATAAGCACCGTCACCTTCGCCAGCGAATGTTCTCCAACCTTCACCTACAAATAGTATTTTAGAGTTAATTTTAGCAGCTTCATCATAAGCTTCCATAATAGATTTTTGATCTGCATCACCCATCATATCAAATCTAAATCCATCAACTTTATATTCTTTTGTCCAATATTTAACAGAGTCAATCATTAATTTTTTTGCCATTTTATGTGTTGTTGCAAGGTTGTTACCAAAACCACCAACAAAAGCTCCATTTTGCATAAAGAAGTAATAGTTTGGAACAATATCATTTAAGAAATCTGCTTTTGCCATGTGTGTATAAACAACATCAAGCACTACACCCATTCCTTTATCATGAATAGCTTGAATTAATTCTTTTAATTCTTTTATTCTTGTTATAGGATTTTTTGAATCAGTTGCATACATACCTTCTGGTGCAAAGTAATGATGTGGGTCAAAACCCCAGTTATAATTACAATCTGCTCCTTTGTAATCAGATTCGATAGTTTTATTAGACTCATCACCGTAATAAAAGTTCATTACAGGTAATAATTGGATATGTGTATAACCCATATTCTTTAAATAATCAAGGTTTTGAATGAATGCTTTATATGTTCCAAGTGGTTCTGTTGGTTTTGCTACTTCTGTTGCTGTTGTTCCAGATGTATTTACTCCCCAAAATGAAGTAAAGTCTCTAATATGAACTTCATATATTACAGCGTCCTCTCTTTTAAAATTAGGATTTAAAGGAGCATAACCAGAAACAGAACCAGTATCAGCTGTTAAATCAATAATAGCACCTTTACCAACTTTATCAGTATCAGTAGCTCCTGATACAGCATTTCCATCTGTTCCAATATAAAATTCTGCCATTGATTTTGCATAAGGGTCAAGACAAGTTTTTTCAACGCCAGCATTTGTAACTTTATATTGATAAAAATAATTTTTTAATGTAGAAACCCCAGTTAAATCTGCTGGGCTAACTTTTAAAGACCAAATACCTGATGAACCTAAAACTAAGTCTTTTGTTCCAACAGTTTTTGTTTGATCAGCAGCATCATAAATAACAACTTGTACTTTTGTAGCGTCTGGTGCCCAAAGTTTAAAAGTTGCACTATTATCTGTACTGTTAAAATTTGCTCCAAGGTCATTTCCATCATAAGAATATTTATTATCTGTTGTTGCATATCCTGTTGTAATAGATATTGTTTTTCCACCATAAGTAACAGAATAAGGTTTTTTAGTTGTAAAATCTGTTGATGTAATACCAACTGTTATTTTATCTCCAACTTTTGTATAAGAAGTGCCTGTTTTTGTTATAACAACGCCATCTTTGTCTTTAATTACTATTCCATCAAATGATAGGTCTGTATTTGCAGTAAGAGTTAGCTCTATTTGAGTTTCTGATAGTATAAAACCTGTTAAAATTCCTTGTGGAATACCTTTTTCTGCAGATATATAAACATTGTTATCACCTTCAAAAACCCAAATTTCTTTATAACTTGTAAGAAATCCAAAACTCTTATCTCCGCCGTCTTTACCAGAATCACCATCGGCTATTTTTAAAACAACAAATCCAACATTAGTTGGCGTTGAACTTAGAGGAATATCTACTGCTACACCAAAAGTATCTTTATAAGCAAATGGAGTGCTGCCTGTAGGCCAACCAGCTGATGGATTTGCAACACCTGTACCCCATAACCATAAACCATAGCCAGCATAATCTCCATTAGTTCTTTTATAATGGATTCTTAAATTATTAGCAGGAATTGTTGTTGGTAAATCTGCTAATGTAGTAGTTGTTGTACTTGTAGTAGTTGTTGTATCACTACCACCCGCAGTAGTCGTTGTAGTAGGATTGTTAGGACACCCTATACTAACAGATAAAACAAATAAAATAATTGCTGATGCAATAAAAGAAAACATCTTTTTTTTCATAATAAAAACCTCCTAAAATTAATTACAATATCAAAGAATACATCTATTTAATAAATATTGCAATATTAATATTTAAAAAAAATAAAAAATGTATAATAGACACAAAAATTATAAAATAAAAAGATTGCTTCGAGTACTCGCAATGACAAACTAAAAACGTTTTGGTACAACAAAAAGTTTTTATTTTGTCAAAAATCATAAAAGTTATAACTACTTTCATTATTTATATTTACACGATTTAATCTGTGTTAATCCGTGACAATCTGAAAAATCCGTGTTATGCTAATGCTATATTATACTTTTTTATCATTTTTGTAGGGAAATAGCTTTCTTTTGCCTTTCTAATGCCTGCAATACCCAAGTCTTGTTCTCTATTAACATATTTAAATTTGCCATCTACTATTTTTTCAATATGAAGTTTATTTATTGTTTGGTAAATTCCTTTTAAATCAGAGTTTGCCTTTTCAAAGTGGACTACATAAGTTTTACTATCTAATCTTTCGCCAAAACAAAAAGCTTCTACTTTATTGTCAACTAAAATTATGCATCCGTCAGTATTAAGAATATGTTGATTATTGATTAGTTCTTTTATTGCAAGAAGTTCATTATGTAAACTTTTGTCTTCTGTTTCTTTTTTATTAATCCAATCTTCAGCAAGAATTAGACATTGTTCTGCAAATTTAGCTTCGTATTTTTGAAATTTAAATTCATATTCACTAAAAAAATTAGTAATAAAATTTCTTTTGGGGCTATATTTTCTACCGCCAAGATGAGCCAAATCATTTGAAAGATAAACATAATCAAAATTATCTCTATCTTCTATTATATCTAAGCCAGAATCTTTTAATAAATTCGTCTTAACTTCACAAAGTCTTTTTATAACAGGTGGAATATTATTTTTTTTCGCATATTCCATTAAGTCAAAGATTATTTTTTTATAATCAGTAAAGCCAATTGGAGGTAAAAAATATTTATCATTATTATAATTTGCAAGAATAATAAGTCCACCATTGTATTCGCAAAATTCTATTTGCCTTGTATTTCGCCATATAAAAAGATTTGTAAAAGTATATTCAGAAATTTGCATTTCCTTGCTAGAAAAATATTTATCAAAAATACTTTTATCTTCAATTGAAATTTTTTTGAATTTTAAATCCACTCGGTCTCTCCAGTCTGCCAAAAAATATTTTAATGAAAAATATACTCAAACAGATATAAAAAGTCAATAAATATACTAAAAAAGGTTGTAATCTATAAAGACTTTTTTATATAACTAACATACATAAAACATTTTAAGACCTAATCATTATTTAAACAATTTTTAGTATAATATTAGACTATCCTAAGAAAATATTCAATTTTATTAAAATCTAATTGACAAATTTTAATAAATTTATTTATACTGACGTCTATTTAGATTATTGATACATACTTAAAATGTTTTATTATTTCCTTTCTAAATAAGGAATTAAACGAGCTAAATTTTTATTTTTTCTAAAAAATAAATGAAAATTAATAAAAATACACTCAAATTAAACTTAAATAATTTATTACTTAAACAGTGTTAAAATAACAATTTGGGTAGTATTCAATATAAATATTAAAAGTTTATATATATAAAAAAAAATATTGCAAATATTAATATAATCTTATAAAATATACCAATGTTTATAATGGAGAATCGATTTGGAAATTCAACTACCAAATTTTATAGACCTCACTTACGATATGGTTTTTGTAATCGATAAGGGCGGTTCGATAAAGTTTGCAAACAGTTCCGCAGAAGAAAATCTTTTTTATTCTAAGGAAGAATTCTTAAGAATGAATTTAAACGAAATTCTTTTTGAGTCAGAAAAAGTTATAGAAATACTTGACAAAATTATAACTTCTGTTGACGAAAAAGAAGGTTCTGGAAAATTTCAAAATAAACAGATTGATTTATCTATCATTAAAAGAGAAATTGGTTACCAAGATTTAATTTTAATAAGTAAAGATACAAAACTAAAAATAATAATTGCAAATTTTCAGGCAAGAAGATTGATTATTGATTCTTTAGAGTACATTCTTTTGATTTTAAGAGATATTACTGACAGAAAATATTTGGAACAAGAACTTTTTAAGCATACAGAAAACCTCGAAATGATTGTTCAAGAAAAAACTATAGAACTCCAGAAAAAAAATGAAATGCTTGAAAGACTTGCCACAACTGACACACTAACAAATTTAATGAATATTCGTAGATTTAGAGAAGTGTTGAAATTTGAAATAGAAAAGGCAAATAAACTCAAAAACGATGAAGATTATGAAACTTTTGTACTTGTAATGCTTGATGCTGACCATTTTAAATATTATAATGATACATTTGGACATCAGGTAGGTGATGAAGTAATAAAAGGCATCGGTAAAATACTTGCAACTTCTGTAAGAAAAATAGATACTGTTGCAAGATACGGTGGCGACGAATTTATAATCTTACTTACCGAAACAAATTATGTTAGCAGTATTAAAACCTGTTTAAGAATAACAGATATGATTAAAAATGAACTAAAAATAAAAAAAATAATAAAAGATGTTTTAAATATGGAAAATGTTGACATTCCAAAAGAAAATAAAATTTCTTTAAGTATTGGTATGTCAAAATATAAGTTTAATAAAACTATGGATGAAATAATAAATGAAGCAGATACTGGTCTTTATCGCTCAAAAGAAGCTGGCAGAGATTGTATTCATCTACTCTATAAAGAAGAATATAAAATGATAACTGAAGAAAAATTTAATCCAGCAGATTTCAAATAATGAATTAGAAATTAAATATGATTGACATAATTAAAAATTTTGATTAACTTCCTAAGGAAACAAGGGGTAGCTACGTCTTGTTTCCTTAGGAAGTATATTTCAAGGAAAAAATAATGAATTTAATAAAAGAGAGTTTTAATTTTTTTAAAGAACTTTTTGGCAAAAAGTATATGATTTACCAGCTGGTAAAAAATGATTTAAAAATCAAATATCTCGGTTCTCATCTTGGGATAATTTGGGCTTTTATTATGCCTTTTGTAATGGTTTTTGTAATGA
>MIAN01000100.1 GCA_001829125.1 Spirochaetes bacterium GWB1_27_13
GCCAGTTACTTTGAGTCTGATTTTATCTTTTTGGAGTTCTGGTCTTTTTGAAATTAATGAAAGCCACACAAGATTACTTGTATGTGCAGTCATAGGAGCTCCTGTTGTATAGTCAAGCATTTGTTCTGCATTGCCATGGTCTGCTGTCAAAAAGACAACACCATCTTTTTTTAAGATTTCGTCTGTAACAAGACCAACGCATTCATCAACAACAGCACATGCTTTTTTTGCTGCTTCAAAGTCGCCAGTGTGTCCAACCATATCTGGATTTGCAAAATTTAGAACTATTACATCATATTTATCTGATTTGATAGCTTCGATTGCTTTATCTTTTACTTCGTAAGCACTCATTTCTGGTTTTAAATCATAAGTTGCTACTTGTGGAGATGGAACTAAAATTCTATCTTCACCTTCAAAAACTAAATCTGATTGACCATTAAAAAAGAATGTTACATGGGCAAATTTTTCTGTTTCTGCTATTCTTAGTTGTTTTAAGCCTTTTTTTGATAATATTTCGCCAAAAAGGTGTGATAAATCAGCATTTCCAAACACTATTGACACTTTTGCTCGTGTACTTTTTGCAACGCCTTCATAGTATTCTGAAAAACAAACATAGTCTAAGTCTTTAATTTGTTTTGTTGGGAACGAGCTAAATCCGTCTTCAACAAATGCTTTTGTTAATTCTCTTGTTCTGTCGAGTCTGTAATTGAAAAAAATTACTCCGTCGCCTTCACTAACAGGTTTAAAACCTTCCAAAAGTCTTGGTTTAATAAACTCATCGTTTTCGCCTTTAGCATAAGCATCATCAACAGCATCGTAAATTGATTTAAATCCTTTTTCACCTTTGCCATCGACAAGCATATCATAAGCAAGTTGAACTCTGTCCCATCTGTTGTCTCTATCCATTGAAAAATATCTACCAATGATAGAACCAAAAACACCCATATTAAATTTATTGATTGCTTCTTCAACAACTTTTATATATAATTTTGCTGATTGAGGAGGTGTGTCCCTTCCATCAGTGAAAACGTGTATTACAATTTGATCTTTTTTGATACCAACTTTGCTACCAAATTCTAACAAAGCGATGAGGTGGTCATTATGAGAATGAACTCCTTGATCTTGAACTAATCCGTAAACATGTAAGATTTTACCATTTTTCTTAATTTTATCAAAAATATTGATTAACGTTTTATTGTTAAAAAAATCGCCTTCGTCAATTGTTCTATTGATTTTAACAAGAGATTGATAAACAATTCTACCAGCACCAAGATTTAAATGCCCAACTTCACTCGAACCTTGATTTGAAGGCGGTAGCCCTACATTCTCGCCAGATGCAACAATTAAACTACTTGGATAATTTGCTACATAATTATCGTGATTTGGGGTTTTTGCGTGATAAATTGAATTTGATTTAAAATCTGGATTATATCCCCAACCGTCTCTTATCAAAAGTAAATAAGGTGCTTTTGCCATAAATATTCCTCTATATTATTAATTTATACCGTACAAGACATTACAGTATATTCTTTAGAAAAATATTACAAAAGCAAAATATAGTCAACAAAAAAATAATAATAATTTTTGAGAATGGTTATTTGGTTTGTTAAATTTTAATTATTTATAAAAAATACCAATTGTAGGCTAACAGAGGGTGGGAGTTTTGAGTCGAATCACACAGAAGAAATACAGAATTAGAATTGACTATATATAAAAATAATCTCCCTTTCAACAAAAAAGGGAGATTATTGTCATTGTTTAATTATCATCTAAGAAGGTTGGTTAGTTGGTAAACCTTTTTTATTTTTAGATTCAATCTTTTCTTTAATTTTTACTAAATCATCCTTCATTTCTTGATCTAATTTTTCATATTTTGGATTTTTTCTATAATAATTTTTTTCGTTCATTCTTCTTTTGTTTCTTAAATCAACTAAGCCTTCAATCATTTTATATCTAACTATATTTGATAATTTATCCATTGAATAGTCTTTAATATCTTCGTATTTAATTGTCTCTAACATTTTTATATGAATTTTAGTATCTCTAATCCAAAAAGCACCAGGTCTAATAGAATTCCATGTGTCAAATAATACTGGGACAATATCAGATTTTGTTTCTAAAGCGATTCTAAATATTCCATTATAAAATCTACCTATTTTACTGTCTTTGCTTTTTGTGCCTTCTGGGAATATAACAAAGGGTGAGCCGCTTTCAAGTTTTTTTATTACATCAAAATATATTTTCATACCGTCTGATGTGGAAGCCTTTAATACAACGTTTCCTGCAAGGTAAGAAATCCAACCAACTAAAGGGATGCTTAAATAAGCTTCTTTCATTAATGCTTTAATAGCACCAGGTAGGGAATATATAATTATAGAATCAAACATAGAGGAGTGATTTATAACGTAAATCCTTCTTTCTCCTTTTTTTGGTGCTTTGAGTCCATTAAAATCATAATGATTTTTCTGTAAAAAATTAAGAAAATAAAATATATTACAAAAAAATTTAATTAGATAAGCCATTACTTTTCTGTCTTTATCAAAAGGAAAAGTAACTAATAAAATAAAAGGTGCAATACAAAATTGAATAATATTAACCAAAATAAAAGTAAACCATCCCCAAATACTATAAATAATATGTAAAAAAGTAATTTTATCTTCTATAATCCTGTTTTTTTCTTCCATTTATCCTCCAAATAAGATTGTAATAATATGTTATACTGACAATTGTCCTAATTATCTCTATTAATTCATTTGTATCAAACGAATTACAAATAATGTCAATTTTATTATTTATTGACCTTTTAGAAGCGTTTAAGTATATTATATTACTAACTAATGTATAGATAATAATTATAACACATTTTTATTTAATTTCAAATATATATACTCAACGAATTATAATTAACCATTAAAAAATTCTAAGTATATCTACCAATAACATCCATTCTCACAATTTTCTTTTTCTTTTGGAATATAATTTTTTGGCATATTGATCCAATGTTCATTAATGTAATTATTTTGAAACTCTTCCATATCCCTCCATCTTTGCCCTAATACTCCAAATAGAATTTGTAAATGTCCGCCAAGCGAAATTGATATTTTACCAATGCTTTTAATAAAACTTGCTAAAGGTATTGCCATTCCTCCTGCCGCTATTAAAGCAATATCAAAGTCTCTTTTTGTAATTTCTTCTTTTATTTCATCAAGGAGATTTAAAACATTTTTATACTTTTTTTGTGCATCTATACTTAATCCATAAGCAAATTCAAGTCCCTCAACTTTTGCAGGATAAAACCATTTTTTGCCAGTTTTAGCCCACACTTTTTCAAATGTGTCTTTATTTGCTCTTTTTGCCAATAAATTACCAAAAGGACAAATAATTAGTATTTTTTTTCCCTTAAAGAATGGTAAATAGCATAATTTGTCGTTATTTGGCACAGAACGATCTGGTTCTTGATTGATAAAATGAAATATTTTTGAACTTATATTATAATGATCAATTATTTCTAACTCTCTATTTTGGTAGAATAATCCAAGGCAGTCAATTTTTTGGGTGGATTCAGCAAAAATTTTACTATATTCTAAAATAAAATCTTTATCAGATGGGAAAAGACCTGCATTTTGGCTAAAACTTCTAAATAATTGATCTTCAAATGTAATTAAATTTTGTCGTCTAACATTTTTTGATAAAATTATAGGATAATAAAGAATTTGTTGTTCCGTTGTCCCAAGTTTACCTACTGCATAGCTTGTTTTATTATCGATAGCGTATTTTAAGTCTGAAAGAAATTCTTCTTTTAAAATTGGATTTTTTAATCTAAGTTTTTTTTGGAATTTATTTTCTTCTATATTAGTTTTTAATAAAGAATATGTTTTTTGTATAATAGGAATCTTTTTTATCAATGATTTTATTGACATTACAAATCCTTATAAAAAATATAAATAATTTTTTTAATATATAACACAGATTAATCAGATTGTCACGGATTTGCACAGATTAAATCATATAAATATAGACAATAACTGTATTTAACTTTTTGAATCTGTGACAAACCAAAAATTTTTTGGTATAGTATAACTAAAATTTTTAATTTTGTCTACTTTATAGTAGAGATTAAAAATGTGATAGTAGAAATTTCATCTGTAATATCCTTGACTTTATATAAATAAAAATTTATCTTTTAGACTTTGTTAGAGAGATAAAATTCTATAAAAAAACTGATGATAGGATTTGTTATGGTTGCACAGACTGCTGTTATTTATCCAAATGTAAAACTTGGTAACAATGTTATAATAGAAGATTTTTGTATAATAGGCTCACTTTTTAAAGATTATAACAATGAAGAGACTATAATTGGGGACAATGCTATTATTCGTTCGCACACTGTAATTTATGCTGGTAATACAATTGGTAATAATTTTCAGACTGGTAACAAAGCAAATATTAGAGAACTCAACAAAATTGGGGACAATGTAAGTATTGGCACTCTATCAATTGTTGAACATCATGTAATAATAGAAGATAATGTTAGGATTCATAGTAATGCTTTTATACCAGAATTTACTCTGTTAAAGAAAGGTTCATGGATAGGTCCAAAAGTATGTTTTACAAACGCAAAATATCCACTTTCTCAAAATGTAAAAAATGAACTAATCGGTGCGACTGTTGAAGAAAATGCAAAGATTGGAGCAAATTCAACTATATTACCAGGAGTAAAAATAGGCAAAAATTCTTTGGTTGGAGCAGGAAGTGTTGTAACAAAAGACATTCCACAAAATCAAATATTTGTAGGAAATCCAGCAAAATTTTTAAAAAATACTTAATACTTACTTGTTTTTTTGAGTTTTTAAATATAAAATGCCAAAAATTATCTTATTTTAGTATTATACTTGACAATATTTTATAATTACATATAATTATAAATTGGTTATATGTAATGGAGGATTTTTTAAAGTATGAAAATAAAACAATCTGTTATTAATTATTTTTTTTTGAGATATAAAGATTATCCTCTTCCACTTCAAAAAAGGATTTATAATTCTATACCTCTTACATTCTCAGGATTAATTGCGAGTTTCTTAATAATTATGTTAGGTTTTATTTCTGCTAATCCTTATAAAGATTTTTCATTTTATATTATTTTACCATCATTTTTTCTTTTTTTAATAAATTTATTTTTAATTAGACTCAAAAAATATGATTTTGCTATTTATAATGTAATAATAATAATAATATTAATTATTTTATATGTTTTTATAAAAAATCTTGATTATATATTAGTTACTATATGTTTAGGTGGAATAATTACTATTTCTTTATTTTATTCTAAAAAACTTCAACTTTTTATTACTATTTTTTTTGTAGCAATTGCTATTACATCTAAATCTATATTTTTATTTTACAATGTTTTATCTAACCAAAATTCAAATTATGATATTATTCCATTTATTTTAGTAAATATAATATCTGGGATAATATTAAATGTTTGGGCTATAACTTATAAATCATTTGTAAACGAGTTAGCATTATTAGAAAAATATAAGTTAGAAAAAGAAAGAGCAGAAAAAGCAAATCAAGCAAAAAATGAATTTTTGAGTAATGTAAGTCACGAGCTAAAAACACCACTTAATCCAATAATTGGATTTTCTGATATTTTGTTAGAAGAGGATGTAAATGAAGAAAGAAAAGAAATGTATAAAATAATTAATGGCAGTAGTTATAAATTATTGAATATAATAGAAAATTTATTAGAAATATCAAAAATTGAATCTGGTAAAGAAACAAATGATAAAGTAAAATTTAATTTTATTACTTTAGTCAAAACAATAGAAATGATTTCTAAGAATATGATTCTAAAAAATGATTTAACTTATAACTTGATAATAAATGAAAAAATACCGCAAAATCTTATTGGTGATAGAAACAAAATTGAACATATTTTAACGAATCTTATTATGAATGCTATTAAATTTACAAATAAAGGTGAAATTAAATTAAAAATTGATATTTCTGAACAAATTGAAAATAATATTGTTTTAAAATTTGATGTTATTGATACAGGTATTGGGATTCCTAAAGATAAACAAAAATTTATTTTTGAAAAATTTGTACAAGGTGAATATTATTTAACAAAAAAATATGATGGAATGGGATTGGGTTTGTCAATTTGTAAGAGTTATGTAGATATTTTGGGTGGCAATATTTTTTTTGAAACTGAAGAAGGAAAAGGAAGTATTTTTTCAATAACTATACCTTTAGAGATAGATAATAAATAACTCAAATGTTAATAAAAGAATAAAACCATAGATAATCATGAATAACATTTGACTAAATAAAATTTTATGCCTAAAATCTTAATTTTTTACAGCAATCATTATCATTGTTGTTACTGGGTATTCGATTTTTTCTAAGGTGTTTTTGTTTAGTTTATAAAAAGTTACTTTGTTTTCAAATCTATTTTTTACAATCCAATCATTTGAGAATGATTTTGATAAGGGATTGACTTTAAAGCCAACTTTTTCAAGGGATTTTTTCCAGTCCAAAAAACTCCAAAAACAGAAAGTTTCGTGCATTTCACTATTCCAATTGTCAGTGTAGTCCTTTTTTGTAATAAATTCCATCGCATCTTTTAATTTGAGATTAATTAATTCTTTGTCATCAATTGTTTGTAATTGATATTCTATCTTATAATTCGTTTCTTTTCTAAAATCCTTTACAAACCTAAAAAACCTTGTGTAGCTTGACATTTTATCAAGATATTCTTTTAACTCGTTTCTATCATTAAAATCTTTATCGAAATTATCATTTAGCCCATCATCTTTTGATAATTCCATAAAAATCAAGTCTTCTTTGTTATCAGGACCTACGACATCTCTATTTATCCAAACTCCGCCAAAACTAAGTTCATCGTATCTATTTTTTATAAATTTTAATAAACTTTCATGTCCTGCGTAAGATTCTATCTCATGGGTTAGGGATGATGTGTGGATTGTGTTCATAGAGTTTTTTTCAAAGGCAAGTCCTGCTACTGCATTTTTTTTGACAAAAAACACATTTGGATTTGCAAAGTCACCGTTATCTTTTCTTTGGTTACAAATATCATAAAGTTTCCTTGCAACTTCAACCCCATAAAAATCTGACTCAAAAAAAAGTGGTTCTTCACAACAGAGTTTAATCCATGAGCCAACAGCACAACCAATATCACCGATTCTACCAAGCTTAATAAAAGGCTTTGTATCATCAAATTTTAATTGTGCAATCTCGTCCATCTGCCTAACATAACTATTGTAATCCCGAGTCTCAGTAAGGTCTCCATCGTCACCAACAATTTTATCGCCAAAAAGAGTTTTGACTTTCTCACCAATATTATAAAGAGCCCACATTCTAATTGTTGCAGGATGTGTGTATTTCAAAAAAATATCATTTTTTCGCCAATCTTCCTTACTATTGCCAACGGTTTCAACAATTTCAAAAGGTAGCTTAGCAATGTACTCCATACTGTTTTTATCTTTTAACTCGGCAGGTAGTATCTTAAAGCCAAGTTTTTCATACATTTTGTAAACAGGAGTTGAGCATACAACAACACAATTTTTTGGCGTTAGTTCAATTGTATCATCGGATAAAATTTCTATTGTTTTTAGAGTGTAGCTAGCAAAATCATCGATACTTCCCACATCATTAATAGGAAAAATATATGTTTTTGTATCGAATTCGCGGCTAAAATCCTGCAAAGCCATTACTCTTTGGTACACAGGAATAGGGTTTCGCCTTGTATTAGAATGATTTGCAGATGTTACAGCAAAAATTATACCGTTAATTGGTTTTTCTATATTTAAAGTGTTACCATTTATATCTTTTGTGTCTTTAAGTCCCTTTTGTAAGATAGAATAAATATAAGAAAACTGAAAATTGGTTAGTAAATGATGCCTTCCAGGTATTAATAAATACATTTTTTCCCCCTAATATAATAAACAATTGGTAGTTATCCTCAGTTATTATGTTTTATAAAAAATTTATTCTTTTTTTTAATTTTTTATAAAAATCGATTTTAATCCCAGCTTTGTCTACCGTCGCCTTCTATTGGTATGATTTCACCAAGATATGTAGGTTTTGGTTTTAGGTTTACATAAAAGAATGCTTTGATTCGTGCAAATGATTCTCTAAAATTAGAAGTAAACCAGTCCAAATAATTAACTCTATCAGCAACAAAACCTTGAGATTTTAAACCAAAAGAATTTGCAATAAAAACCGATCTTCCCAGATGAAATTCTTGCGTTACAATTATTAAATTATCAACTAAAAAAATTTCTTTTGCCCTATAAATACTCTCATAAGTTGTAAAACCAGCATGATCCATAAAAATATCTTTGGGAGGGACACCATACTTAATAACCCATTCTTTCATTGTGTTTACTTCGTCATAACTTTTTTGCCCATGGTCACCTGAGATTAAAATTTTTTTTACAAGACCTTTTTTATAAAGTTCTACAGCTTTTAGTATTCTATCATAAACAATTTGTGAGACTTTGTTATCTTTATAAACCCTTGCACCCAAAAGTAAAGCACATTCAGAAGGAGAAAGTTTATTTATATCATTGGTAATTTGTTTTTTAGTTGATTCTATTACTATAATATTGATTGAAATAACAGTTATGATTAAAAGTAAAAATATAGATAATAATATTTTTAAAATATTTTTCTTTTTCATAATTATTTCCTTTTAAACTTTGATTTATTTAAAGAATATCATCCTAATAGCAATAAAAAATAACAAAGCTCCAAAAGCCTTTTTTAGAACATCATCTGGTAAATTAACTACAAATTTAGAGCTTATTATGCTACCAATTACAAAACCAATACAAATAATAGCAGCTAGTTTTAAATTTACATACCCTTTTTTATAATAATTTATTGCTGCAAATATTCCAATTGGAGGCACCATCAAGGCTAAAGTTGTTCCTTGAGCAAGGTGTTGTGAAAAACCGAGTATAAAAACTAAAGCAGGTATTATAACAATCCCACCGCCAATGCCAAATATTCCAGACAAAAGTCCTGCTACAAGCCCTATTCCAAGACATATTATTATTTCAGACATGCAATTTCCTTAATATGTAGTTGAAATTAAATATATTTTAAAATTTTTATTTTGTCAAAGTTTAAATTATGTACATTGGAAAGTTTTTAATTAATTTTACAATTTTTTGTAATCCCAAAATTTCTTTAGACAGGTCTTTCTAAAAAAGAAAATTAGAAATAAAAAATGGAATGTGAAATATTTTCTTCAATAAAAAAGCTATATTTTTCTTTTTGCTATCTCTTGCTTTTTATTAAAAACAATAGTAAAATTATATAAATAATAATTTTTTTTTAAATTTATTATATTGAGGTACAAATGATTAGTAAAATAACAAAATATTCTATATTTTTTATTTTTTGTCTAAATTTCTTTGCATTTTCGGAAGAAAAAATAATAATTTCTGGTATATACAACTTTTCTCCTTTAGTTTTTTATGAAAAAGGGGAGGCAAAGGGACTTTTTGTAGATATATTAAACTATATTGCCAAGAAAGAAAACTGGAAAGTCCAATACAAATTTGGTACATGGGCAGAATGTTACGAAAATCTTCAAAATAATGAAATACAAATTTTACCGTGTATAGCGTATTCTGATGAAAGAGCAAAAATATTTGATTTTACTAATGAATATCTTTTTTTAGATTGGGGTTTGATATATAGAAAAAAAGGTTCTGAAATTTCTAATATTTTTGAGTTAAGTAATAAAAAAATATCTGCTTTAAAAGGAAGTATTTATACAAAAGACTTAAAGAATATTTTGGAACAATTTGGTATAAATGCTACTATTATCGAAAAGAGTGAATATAAAGAGGTTTTGGATTCTATAAGTAAAGGAGAAACTGAAGCTGGCGTTTGTACAAATGTTTATGGGTCAATACTTGAGTCTGACTATGCAGTTGAGAGAACAGAAATTATTTTTGCTCCAACAAAAATTAGATTTGCTGTAAAAAAAGATACAAATAGTGAACTTTTGACAACATTAGATAAATATTTTGCGAGTCTAAAACATAACCAAAATTCTATCTATTATGAAAAATATAGAGAATGGCTTGAAATTAAAACTACCAGTAAAATTTATCAATGGCTAACTTGGGCTTTTATTGTTTTACTAATAGTAAGTTTAATTCTTTCAATATTTGTATTAATGTTAAGACTTATTGTTAAACAAAGAACAAAGGCATTAGCTGAGGCTAACAAATTTCTGAAAGAAAGCGAACAAAAATTTCGTGATACATTTGAACAGGCTGCAGTAGGACTTGCACATGTTGGGATAGATGGAAAATGGCTTAGAGTTAATCAAAAATTATGTGATATTGTTGGATATTCAAAGGAAGAATTATTAAAATTGACATTTCAGGATATAACTTATAAGGATGACCTTGAAATAGATTTGGAATTTGTTAACAAAATGTTACAGGATGAAATAGAAACTTATACATTAGAAAAAAGATATATAAGAAAAGATCGTTCTATTGTGTGGATTAATCTAACTGTTTCAATGACATTTGATGATACTAATAAAAGATATTTTATTGCTGTTATTGAAGATATTTCTGATAGAAAAAAAGCCGAATTTGAAATTAAAGAATTAAATGAAGACTTGGAAGAAAAAGTTATTGAAAGGACTTCCGAGTTAGAAATAACTAATGAAGAACTTGAGGCAACAAATGAGGAACTCATCGCATCAAATGAAGAGTTAATTTTTACAAACGACTCCTTAGAAAAAACATTAAAAGAACTTAAAGAGACTCAGGAATACTTAATAGAATCCGAAAAAATGGTGGCTTTAGGTCAATTGATTGCAGGTATTGCACATGAAATAAATACTCCTCTTGGTGCAATTATATCTTCAAATAATAATCAAAATATTGTATTGAATGATGTTATTAACAAGTTGTCTAATATATTTTTATACATTACTGATAAACAAAAGACTATATTTTTTGATTTGTTAGAAAAATCTCTTAAAATAAAATATAATTTTTCTGAGACTAATTGGGAATACAAAAACATTCTTATTGAGAAACTTGATAGTTTTAATATAAAAAATAGTATGATCATAGCAGATAATATTTGCGATATAGGTATTGAGTTTGATGTTGAAACATATTTGCCTTTATTTGAAAATAAGTATGGAGAAGAAATAATTCAACTAATTTATGAAATTGTAAGCTCTAAAAAAGCAAATAAAATAATTGAAGAAGCATCAAATAAGGCAAAAAAAGTGATAGATGCCTTAAAAATATATTTATATAAAGATTTAAAGGAAAATAAGATAGAATATGATGTTGTGTCTGGTATGGAAACTGTTTTAACATTATTCTACAATAAAACAAAGCATGGGGTTGAAGTAATTAGAAATTTTAATACAGTTAAGAAAATATTATGTTATCCAGATAAAATAAACCAAGTTTGGATTAATATTATAAATAATGCTTTACAAGCAATGGATTACAAAGGTACTTTAGAAATTAATATCTATGAAAAAGATTCGCATGTTTTTGTAGAAATAAGTAACAATGGACAAGTGATTTCAAATGATATAAAAGATAAAATATTCCAACCATTTTTTACGACAAAAAAACAGGGTGAAGGGACGGGGCTTGGACTTAATATAGTAAAAAGAGTTGTTGATGAACATAATGGCGATATTGAATTTAATAGTACCAAAGAAAAAACGACTTTTAAAGTAATATTATAAAATTAACTAAAAAGGAATAATAAATGGAAGAATTGGACAAAAGAGCTATAATTTGTGTAGATGACGAAGCAATTATTCTTTTATCTCTTAAACAAGAATTAAAAACTCATTTTAGAGATAAATTTCTTGTAGAAACTGCGTTAAATGCAGACGTGGCTTTTAAAGTAATTGAAAAATTGGAAAAATCTGGGTTTAAAATTATCATAATTATTTCTGATTGGCTAATGCCTGGAATGAGAGGTGATGAGTTTTTAATTAAAATTAATGAAAAATATCCCGAAATAATTGAAATATTGATAACAGGTCAAGCAGATGAGCAATCAATTAAAAATCTTATCGAAAAAATAAACCTACAACATGTTATTAGAAAACCATGGTATCCAAATGAAATAATAAATATAATTGAAAAGTTATTGAGTAAAGTTGTAGAATAAAATCAAGATCGATTTTTTTCTACCTATTTTTTGTTACCCCAATTTTTGGGCAGCATTGGTTTAGCCCGCATTGAGAGCAATGAGGAGAAGTTGGTTTACAAACCATTTGACCATAACTAACAAGGTAATCATTTATCTTTTTCCAATAAATTTGGGGTAAAAAGTCAAGTAAGGCAAATTCTGTTTGCTCTGGGGTTTTTGTTGAGACCCAACCAAATCTATTTGATAGCCTGTGAACGTGAGTATCAACACAAATTCCATCTTTATCAAAACCTAATATTAATACCAAATTTGCTGTTTTTCTACCAACTCCTGGCAATTTAAGAAGGTTTTCCATTGTATCAGGTGTTTTTCCATCAAAATCATTCTTTATCATCAAAGCGATTTGTTTTAATCTTATAGCCTTTGTTTTATAAAATCCAGCAGGATAAATTAATTTTTCGATTTCTTCTTCTGTAAGTTTTTCAATATCACCAAAAGACGATACTTTTTCAAAAAGTTTTTTTGATGATGCGAGAGTTACTTGGTCTTTTGTTCGTAAGCTTATTAAAGTAGAAACTAAAATATTAAATGGGTTTTTTGTTGTGTTTGCAATTAGAGTAACAGAAGGAGAGCGAGTTTTGTAATATGATTCTTCTAAAACGCTTATAACAAACTCAAAATCAGTAATTTTATTTGTCATTTATTTTTATTTTCTCCAAAAGAACCCTAATTTCATCTGGTATCTCAGTTAATCTTTTTGAATCCAAATCAATTACACAAAATTCAATCTCTGATTTAATCGCTGTTTTGTCTTCTTTTTTTATAGTGTATTCAAATACAAACCTAAATTTATCAATAGATTTTGTCCTTAACTCAACATTGATTTTATCCATTAGAAGAAGTTGTGATTTGTATTGAATTGAAATATCTCTTAAAACAATCCCATATTTGATTTTATTAATATTGATGTTATTGTCCATAAAAAAATGAACTCTTGTTCTCTCAAAATAATATAAAATTTTTGGATGATGGATTATCCCATAACTATCTATATCTTCAAATTCTACAGTAATAGGAAAAGAATACATAAAAACTCCTGTAATTTAAGTTGTACTAAAACAAAGGGCGTTATCCTGACAAATTTTTACTTTTAATCTTTTGATATTTTAATAGGAATGAAACGAAGAAAATACAGGTAAAATCCCTTTTTTAATTAAATCTTCGTGTCTTCCGCACTCTTTGTGTTAAAAATCCTCTTTTTTGAAATCCGAATAATAACTGAGAGTCGTTATATCATTTATATCCAAAATTTTAAATTTTGTCAAAAAGTAAAAAATTAATTATTTGAGTGATTTAAATCATAAAGTTTTATAACAGGATTTAAATCAGTTTCTAATTTGTTTGTTTGAAACCAGTTATCTTTTGGTACTTCAATACCATTTTGTTTAATCCAGTTATATAAATCTTTGTTTTCATTGATTACACCAAAATTATACATTTTGTCAGTTTCTACAATTAAAAAAAATCTAACCAATTTTCTATCAACAAAATCTTTTAATTTATCTATTGTAAAAATGTTATCCATTCCATTAAAACCTTCGAGTATAAGTACTGGTTTTCCGCTATTAATGATTAGATCACAACCAATAAACAAGGCGTTTGGAGTAGCAACGATAAATTTTTCATCATTTCTATTATTTTCTAAAAAATTCATAAGTTTTTGTAAATTTATATATTTTGAGATAAAAACAACCTCTTTTGATTTTTTTTCAGAACGGGGTAGCATCTTGTTATTTATGCCATAGATAGAAGGATTTAGTGACCATATAAAAGGTATAGTAAAAATTGATATAAAGAATAGAATAAAAACAATTTTTTTTGCAAAGATTTTATTTTTTAGGTTGAAGATATCTACAAATATAGCCAAAAAACCAGTAATAATAACAAGAATAAAAGCAATATAAATATAAGTTAAATTATCATTAGATGTTATAAATAAGATTAAACCCTGTAAAAAAACTGTTAAAATGAGTAAAGATTTCAAAATTAGACCATAATTCTTTTCTATATATGTATTATAAAAAAAATTAATCCCAATTCCTGCAAAAAAAGCAATAGATGGGACTATCATAACAAGGTAATATGTGTGGAATATTCCACCACTAAAACTAAAATAAAAAAACATAGGTAAAAAGTACCAAAACCAAAAAAATATAACTTTTTTCTCAATATTATCTAAATTAAAATTGATTTTTTTATTATTTATATTGTTTTTTTCTTTAAAAATATAAATTATAAAGAAATAACTAAAAATTATAGCAATTATCAATATTATTCCAGTTTGTAAACCCATTTCTTTATTGAATAATCTAAAAATTGAAATTTTGCCATTTTCTTTTAAAATTGGATTTTCTGATGAATGTATATTTACAATATATTTATTGTTTTGGGAATTGGTAGTAGGTAATTTTATAGGAATCAATCTTAATATTCCATTATAGCCAAAAACAAGGCTTTTCATAGAATTATCTAAACTACTACCAACGTATGGTCTTTTTTCTTGAGGTACCATATCTACAATGAGTATCCATGAAAAAGAGATTACAATTAAAATAAAAATTGTAATAAAAGTATTTATAATTTTTTTTAGGGTAGAATGGTTAACGCAAAAATAATAAGTCAAATAAAATGCAGGCAAAACCATAAAAGCTTGCAACATTTTTATATTAAAACCTATTCCAACAAAGATTATACTTATGATAAAATATCTAAATTTGTTTAATTCTATTGATTTTAAAAGAAAATATGTTGCCAAGAGTATAAAAAAGACCAAAATCATATCAGGTGTATTATTTCTACCAACTGCGACAAAAATTGGTGTTACTGCAAGCGAAAAACCAGAAACCAAAGCAGCAAATGCCCCAAAATACCTATTTACAATCAAAAATAATATTAAAATTGATAAAATTCCGCAAATTATTTGAGGTAACATTAAAGAATAAGTATTATAGCCAAAAATCAGCACAAAAAGAGTTTGTATCCACATCCCAAGTGGTGGTTTATCTATTGAGAGAAAAGATGCTGGGTCTAAAGACGCATAAAAAAAATTGTTAAAATTTTGCGACATGCTTTTTACACAAGCAGAATAATAAATGTTACCATATTCTTCTTTATCTAAATTGACAAAACTAAGAAAAAAATAAATAATTAAGATGATAGTTATAAAAATAATATTCTTTTTTTTCATAATAAAGTCCTTTGGTTGAAAATGGTTTGAAATCGCATAATTTAGCATATAATTTAATAGAATTTTTATTAAAACAAGTTATAATTACTCATTGTTTTTGTAAAATTTTTTCATATCAATAATATTCTTTAAGTATATTTAGTAATTCGTCAAGAATTTGGGTATTATTAACATTTTTTAGGTTTTTTCCATCTTTAAAGATAATTGATTTATCTTTTCCACAAGCAACACCAAAATTTGCAGATGATGCCTCGCCAGGACCATTAACAACACATCCCATAATCGCTATTTTTATCCTTTGTTTGAGTTTAACAAAATTTGTTGCCTGTTTCACTTGCGACACAAGGTTTTCGATATTAACTTCTGTTCTGCCACAAGTTGGGCAACTTATGATTTCTAATTCTGGGCTCCGTCTACCTACTGACTCAAGGATTTTTTTTCCAACCAAAACTTCGTCTTCCTCAGGGGCTGTAAGACTAACCCTAATTGTATCGCCTATATTATTTAAAAGTAAATGACCAACGCCAATCGAGTTTTTGACAGTGCCATCAATTTTATCGCCAGCCTCAGTAACTCCAATGTGCAACGGGAAGCCAAATTCTTTTTTTGCAAGGGTATTTATTTCTATTGTCTCCAAAACATTCGATGATTTGAATGATAAAACTATCTTGTCATAGCCATATTTATCAAAATAACCAACTTCCTCTTTTGCAGCCTCAAGCA
>MIAN01000101.1 GCA_001829125.1 Spirochaetes bacterium GWB1_27_13
ATGATAATTCTATCTCTGTTACAGATGATGGTAGAGGTGTGCCTGTTGATATTCATAAAGATACGGGTATTTCTGCTTTGGAAGTTGTTTTTACAAAATTAAATGCTGGTGGTAAATTTGATAAAAATTCATATAAAATATCTGGTGGTTTGCATGGAGTTGGAGCAAGTGTTGTAAATGCACTTTCTTCCAAATGTGAAGTTTTTGTTTATAAAGATGGTAAAATGTATTACCAAAAATATAAAAGAGGATATTCTGACGAACAGGTTAGAATAATAGGAGATACAGACAAAAGAGGTACAAAAGTTTTATTTAAGCCAGATAATGAGATTTTTACAGAAACAAGTCCTCATTTTGATGTTTTATCTCATAGATTAAGAGAATTGGCTTTTTTAAATAAAGGTATAAGAATTACTTTAATTGATGAAAGAGTAAAGCCAGAAAAAAAAGTTCAAGAATTTTTGTTTGAAGGTGGAATAGTTTCTTTTGTTCAATTTATAAATAAAGCTAAAAAACCTCTTCATAAACCAATTTATATTTTCACAGAGAAAGAAGATATTATTCTCGAAGTAGCTTTAGAATATTCGGATAGTTATAATGAAAATGTTTATTCTTTTGTTAATAATATTAATACTCATGAAGGCGGTACTCATTTAAGCGGTTTTAAAACTGCATTAACAAGAACTCTAAATGTTTTTATGATAAAATTAAAACTTCAAAAGAAAAATATTGAAAAACTTGAAGGCGATGATGTTAGAGAAGGACTTACTGCTGTAATTTCTGTAAAAATCGCAAATCCACAGTTTGAAGGGCAAACAAAGACAAAACTTGGCAATAACGAAGTAAGAGGCATTGTTGAAACATTAGTAAATGATGAACTTACAAAATATTTTGAAGAAAATCCTGAAGATGCAAAAATTATAATCCAAAAAGCAATTATAGCAAATGATGCAAGAACAGCTGCTCGTAGAGCTAAAGATGCTATTAGAAGAAAAAATTCATTAGATTCTATGGGGCTTCCTGGTAAGCTTGCTGATTGTTCGGAACGTGACCCTAAAAACTGTGAAATTTATCTTGTTGAGGGTGATTCTGCTGGTGGGTCTGCTAAACAGGGAAGGGACAGGACTTTTCAGGCGATTTTACCTTTGTGGGGTAAAATGTTAAATGTAGAAAAAACTCGTATCGATAAAGTTTTAGAAAACGATAAACTCCAACCTGTAATCGCTGCTATTGGTGCTAATGTTGGTGAAGACTTTGATTATGCAAAAATTAGATATGGTAAAATTATAATAATGGCAGATGCTGATGTCGATGGATCGCATATTAGAACTTTGCTTTTAACATTCTTTTTTAGATATATGAAACCTCTTGTTGAAAATGGCAATATTTATATAGCAATGCCTCCTCTTTACAAAATAGAATATAATGCTGGTGGAAATAAAAAAGAAGTAGTTTACGCTTATACTGATGAAGAAAAAGATAGTTTTATAAGAGAAAAAAAACTTGATGTAGAAAAAACTACAATCCAAAGATATAAAGGTCTTGGTGAAATGAATCCAGAACAACTCTGGGACACTACTATGAATCCAGAAACAAGAAATATTATGAAAGTTAATCTTGAAGACGAATATATTGCAGATGAAATGTTTTCTGTGTTGATGGGTGCGGATGTTGAATCAAGAAGAGAATTTATTGAACAAAATGCAAGATATGTAGTTAATCTTGATGTTTAGGATTTATTTTGAGTTTTACTAAAGAAAAATTCTTAAAACTTTCAAAAGATAACAAAATCAAAAAATTAATTTTTGCAATTAGAGAATATTTGCAAGATTTTAAAGTTGAATTCTACCCTATTGAGTTATTAAACTGGCTTAATGAGGTAGAATCTTTTAATTTTCTAATTCCTTCATCTAATTATGACTGGGGTATTCTTTTAAGTAAGCTTTTGCAAATTTTACATGAAGAAAATCAATTTACAGAAGAAATTCCTTTCGATAATCCACAAAAAGAAAGAATTATTTTACCAATAAAAGTTATACTTTCAGATATTCGCTCACCTTTTAATGTGGGTTCTATTATAAGGACAGCTGAGGCTTTTTGTGTAGAAGAATTAATTTCTTGTGGAATAACTCCAAATTTTGACAATCCAAAAGTTAGTAAAACATCAAAGAATTCCAATTTACCATTTAGATACTTTAAAAATACTCTAGAAGCAATAAAAATTTTAAAAGAAGAATGTTATTCTATTGTTTCTCTTGAAAAAACATCAAATTCCATATCATTAAACGATATAAATATAAATCAAAAAATGGCAATAATAGTTGGTAATGAGGAGTTTGGTATTTCAAAAGAAATTTTAACTCTTTCTGACTATATTGTCCATATCCCAATGTTTGGTACAAAAAATTCAATAAATGTCTCTGTCGCCACAGGTATTATGCTTTATCAAATGAGTAGGAAATTTATATCGTCTAATTTTGGGTGTTGATAATATTGGTTTATCAGGAATAACACGAAAGATTAATAATATTCTAATAAAAAATATCATACTAAAAAGTTTTTGATTTTTCATAAATTTAAAAACTTAAATACACTTATTGTATATACTTACACGAGTTAATCTGTGTTAATTTTTGACAATCTGATTAATTTGTGTTATATATTTTCACTTTTCTATTATAATCAATTGAAATATAAATAAAAAAATCTTATAATAAATTCTATATCAAAATTATAGTATTAATGATATGATAAGTTAGTATTTCATTCTAAAAGGTTTTGAAGTTATCTTAGTCACAAAAAATACCTTTTAATTGTTGGTTATTATTAGTTTTTTAATAAGAGATTGAGATTTTTATGGAAACTTTAGAAATTATAAAAAAACAAGTTAAAGACATTTTAATTTTAGATACCACTTTAACAGGACTTGAGTCTGTTATTACTCATATTGAAAGAGCTGAGTCATATTTAAAAAATGGTAATAATGATGGGCATCTTTTTAATGATGTAATTTATAGGACAAATCATGCTTTTGAGGGTATTCTAAAAGAGGCATATAAAGTTTTTACCAAAAAAAAATGTTATAAAAAAACTCCTTCAGAGATAGAAAAATTTTTGTTAAGAAATAACATTCTAAATTCAAAAGTTATAGAGTCTCTAAAAAATTATAGGGAAGAATGGCGAAATCCATCGACACATGATTATAATCTCTTTTTTTCATATAATGATGCCTATTTTGCTTTAATTTCTATTTCTGCATTTGTACATATCTTATTAAATCAAATAGCAGAAAAAATATATTGTGATAGGCAATTATTAAAGAATGATGTTTTTTTTACAAAGCAAAATTTTTCTAATGATTTTGAAAAATTACCTCTTTTGGATAAAATTTTTTCTATAACTGCTGGTTTTATTAAAAAAGACTATAAATATATCGATAGACTCAAAAAAATAAAAGTTTCTAAATTAAAAAACGAAGTAATTAGAAATTTGATTTCTTATATTATTTCAGTTGATAAAACAATAAAAATTGACAGAGAAAGTCTAATGAATGTCAACAAAAGAAGATTATTTTCAGAGATAATCTTAAAAGATAAAGAAGAATTGGTTCTAATACAAATAAAAATAAACAAAACCGATGCTCAATTTACAATTGAATCAATAATAGATGATAAATTGTTATCCTATTTACTATATTCAAAAATTAGTAATGATACTCTTTTTATATTGCCAGATAAAACAGTAAAAGAATTAAAATTTAATAGAAAAAAAGAAAATTTATTGATAGGTAACCAATTATTCAAAATAGTTAATATTGAGCCTTCTTTTTCCTGAATTAAATTTTAAAAAAATCTTCTATATATTATTTATTGTTTTTTTTAAAGAATCCTTTGTTCTTATCTAAATTTTAAATTTACTTTTGGATATAAATGTATGAATTTTTTAGTAATTATTTTATTTATTACATTTTTATTATTAATTATTCTTTTAATAGGATTAATAACTCTTTTAATTATTAAAAGAAGTAAAATTCCTCAAAATTTATTACAAAGTGTTTTTTTACCAAGACTATTTTGGAACAAAAAAAATATTTATAAGACAATTGATGATTTAACTAACCAAATTAATACTAATAAAAATAATTCTTTATTTTTGTATAATCGTGGAATGTTATATCTAATGATAAAAGAACCAGAGACTTCTCTTGTTGATTTTATTGAATGTTGCCGATATGACAAAAAATTTATAAAGAAATGTAAATATGCCTGCGGTAAATATCATCCTTTATTACTCGAAAAATTTATGAGTGCAGTTTTTTACCAAATAGATACAGATGTTATAAAACCTTTTGTAAAATAATGATTGAGTAGTTAGCTAAGTAATAAATAAAATTAATAAAAAGCAGAAAATTATAATATTTCTCATAAAAATTTAGATTATATTTGTAATATTTATTGTTGTCAATAAAAAATACCAATTTTTCTACAACAAATTAAAGATACAATTTGACTTTTAATGAAAAAATTGTTAATTATATATAAAGCAAAAATTTAAGTGGATATGTTTATCCATGGCTTTTCCCAAATTAAAATAATTTTTTATTGTATAGGAAATGTTATGCAGTTTAATTTTCAAACAGAAGAAAAAGATAATTCACAGGTTTGTTTAAAAATTACGGTTGATAAAGAAGAAGTGAAAAAACATTATAATGAATTACTTCTTGACGCACAAAAAAATATAACTATAAACGGTTTTAGAAAGGGCAAGGTTCCTTTTTCTATTTTAGAAATGAGATTTAAAGAAGCTATTCTATCAGAAACATCAAATAAATTAATTGATGATTCATACAAAGAAGTTTATGAAAAACTTGAAAAAAAACCATTAAATTTTGCAACACCTAAATTAGAAAATTTTAAGTTAGCAGAACTTGATAAAGATTTTGATTTTGAGTTAATTTATGATGTTTTCCCAAATTTTAAAATGGGAGAATATAAAGGTTTAGAAATCGAAAAAGATGAAGTTTCAGTAACAGATAAAGATGTTACTGCTGAATTAGAAAAAATGGTTAAAGAATTCGCAACGATAGAAACAAAAGAAGGAAAGATTGAAGATGGAGATATTGTTTCTGTTGATTATACCGTATTAGAAAATGGTAACGAAGTTTTCAAAAAAGATGGCGAATATATTCATATTGGTAAAGATTATGATTTTTACAAAATTGGTAAAGATTTAATTGGTGCTAAAAAAGATGATGAAAAAGAATTTAAGAAAAAATATGGCAAAAAAGAAATTGAGTCTTTAGCAGATAAAACTTTTAACTTTAAAGTTAAAATTAAAGATGTAAAAAGAGAAGTTTTGCCTGTACTAACAGATGAACTTGCTAAACAAATAGATGAGAGTTGCAATACAGTTACTGAGTTAAAAGATAAACTTAAAAAGAATTTAGAAGATTATTCAACTAATTTTGTTAAACAAAAAGGTTTGGGTAAAATTCTTAAAGAATTAACAGCAACTTTTGAAGGATATATTCCTGAGTCAATGATTAACCAACAACTTGAAGCATTCTACAATGAACTTTTACAAAGATTCTACAATGATGAAAAAAGAGCATTGGCTATGCTTAAAAAAGAAGGTTTAACAAAAGAGACTTATTTAGAAAAGATGAAAGATCAAGCAGTTGAAGAAATCAAAAAAGGCTTGATTTTAAACGAAATTGTTAAAAAAGAAGAAATTAAAGTTTCAGAAGATGATATAAAAACACATATTGAATCTTTTGCAAAACATTACAAAATGAAAGTTGAAGATTTATTTGAATATTCAAAAAAATCTGGTAGTTTAAAAGTTTTTGAAAACGAAGTTGAGTCAAAAAAAGCTTTGGATTTCCTCTATGATAATGCAAAAGTTAAAAAAGGTAAAAAATTAACTTTTGAAGAAATGACTAAAGTAGAAGAGAATAAAGAAGAAACTGAAAATAAATAAGGAGATTTTATGGTTTTTAACAACTCTCCAAAAATGACACACGGTTGGCTTCCAAAGATTATTGAAAAAACGAGTAGAGGTGAAGAAGTTTGGGATGTTTTTTCGAGACTATTAAAAGATAATATAATTTATCTTGGTGGTGAAATAACTGATGTTGAAGCTGATATTGTTATTGCAACTCTGCTTTTTATGGAAAGTCAAGACCCAGAAAAAGATATTTACCTTTATATAAATTCGCCTGGCGGTTCAGCTACCTCTGGGCTTGCGATTTATGATACTATGAAATATATAAAAGCTGATGTTTGTACAATTTGCGTTGGACAAGCAGCGAGTGCAGCAGCATTAATTTTGTCAAGCGGTACAAAAGGTAAAAGGTTTGCACTTCCACACTCAAGAATGATGTTACATCAACCTTGGGGAGGAGCTGGTGGGCAGGCAACAGATATTCAGATTCAAGCAAAGGAAATCAATAGATTAAAAAGAGATTTAAACCTTATTCTTTCACAAAATACAGGAAAACCAATAGAGCAAGTAGAAAAAGATGTTCAAAGAGATTTTTATTTAAATCCAGACGAAGCAATAGAATATGGTTTAATTGATAAAATTCTATCCAGAGGTGATGTAAAATGAGATGGGACAAAAACGATTTACATACAAGGGATGTTTGTTCCTTTTGTGGTAGAAATACAGAGGAATTTGAACTAAAATTTGTTAGAGGGTACAATTCAAATATTTGTAGTGAGTGTATCAAAAAAGCCTATGATGCTGTAAAAAAAACTGAAAAAACTGGTTACACTAATATTCTAAATGAAGAATTGGCAACTCCAAAAGAAATAAAAGAATTTCTTGATATGTATGTAGTTGGTCAAGAAGATGCAAAAAAAGTTTTATCCGTTGCAGTTTATAACCACTATAAAAAGATCAAATTTGGTCAAAATATGGATAAACATGCACATTATAA
The DNA here is from genome assembly GCA_001829125.1 of Spirochaetes bacterium GWB1_27_13. Lineage (GTDB taxonomy): Bacteria > Spirochaetota > GWE2-31-10 > GWE2-31-10 > MWDO01 > GWC1-27-15. The sequence continues at coordinate 6,941 of MIAN01000101.1, forward strand.
AGACCTTGAAATTGATAAATCAAATATTCTTTTGATAGGTCCTACAGGCTCTGGTAAAACATTGTTAGCAAGAACACTCGCAAAAAAATTAAATGTTCCTTTTGCAATAGCAGATGCTACTACACTAACTGAGGCTGGTTATGTTGGTGATGATGTTGAAAACATTCTACTAAAATTAATCCAAGCTGCTGATTATGATATAGCATTAGCAGAAAAAGGTATTGTATATATTGATGAAATTGACAAAATTGCAAGAAAAAGTGAGAATATGTCAATTACTCGTGATGTGTCAGGTGAAGGAGTTCAACAGGCATTATTAAAAATCATCGAAGGTACAGAAGCAACTGTTCCTCCTCAAGGTGGTAGAAAGCATCCAAATCAAGATGTATTAAAGATAAATACAAGTAATATTCTTTTTATATGTGGCGGTGCTTTTGTTGGACTTGATAAAATTGTTGAAACAAGAGTTAATGTTAAACCTCTTGGCTTTGGTGCAGATGTAAAAAGACATAGCGAAAAAGATTATGTTGGACTTTTTAAAAATTTACATCCAGAGGATTTAATTAAATTTGGAATGATACCAGAATTTGTTGGAAGATTACCTATCACAAGTATTTTAAATCCTTTAACTGAAGAAGATTTAGTTCAGATTATAAAAGAGCCAAAAAATTCTATTATTAGACAATTTCAGTGGTCACTTTCTATTGAAGGTGTTGATCTTGATTTTAAGGAAGATGCTGTTAAGTTAATAGCGAAGAATGCTTTAAAACAAAACACTGGGGCGAGAGGTTTAAGAGCAGTAATTGAAAAAATTATGTTAGAAATTATGTATTTAATACCAACAGAAAAAAATGTTGAAAAAGTCATAATTGATGAAGATGTTATTGCAGATAAATCTCTTCCAAAAATTGTAAGAAAAGGAAATGAAAAGACGGCATGAAAATATTAAATAATATCTCTACTAATTCAAAAAAGGAAAATGAGTACCCTCTTATACCTCTAAGGGAAATGGTTGTTTTTCCGGGTATATTAAAAACTTTTTATGTTGGGAGATTTGAGTCAGTTGAGGCAGTAAATCTTGCTTTAGCATCTTATGATAAAAATATTTTTTTAGTAACTCAAAAAGATTCTAATGTAGAAAAACCAACAGAAGAAGATATTTATGAAATTGGTGTAATTTCTCAGATTGTTGAAGTTAGACCTGGACCTGATAAAAAAATAATTAAACTTTTAGTTAGAGGAATTGATAGGGCAAAAATTGTTAGAGTTAATGATCCAATAGATATTAGAAAAGCAACAGTTGAAAAAATTAATTTTCAAAACTTACCAGAATCATTAAAATCAGAAGCATTGATTACTTTTATTGTTAAAGAGTTTAAAAAATTTAGTAGTCTTGCAAAAATGTCTGCTGAAACATTAAAAACAATAACTCAAATTGAAAGTGAAGAGATGCTCCTTAATATGATCATTCCGCACTTAAAAATAAGTCTCGATAAACAAATCGAACTACTCGAAGAAATAAATATCGAAAAAAGACTTACAATATTAGGTGAATTGATTGTTGCAAACATAGAAGTTTTACAACTTGAAAAAAGGATTAATGGGGAAGTAAGAAAAAAACTTGAAAAAAATCAAAAAGAATACTATCTTAACGAACAGATAAAAGAAATTCAAAAAGAACTTGGATATATCCCAGACGAAAATGATGTCTTAAATATAGAAGAATTTGAAAAAAAACTTATTAATCTTGGGATGCCAGATCAGGTGAGAGCAAAGGCGATTAAAGAACAAAAGAGGCTTATGAAAATGCCTCCAATCTCACCAGAATCTAGTGTTATACGAACTTATATTGAATGGTTACAAGAATTACCATGGCAAGTTAAAAGTGACGACTCTAAAGATTTAAATTTTGCTAAAAAAATTCTTGATGAAGAGCATTATTCTCTACATAAAGTTAAAAATAGAATATTAGAGTTTTTAGCAGTAAGGACTTTAAATCCACAAACAAAAGGTCCTATTTTATGTTTTGTTGGTCCACCAGGTACAGGAAAGACATCTTTGGCTAACTCTGTTGCAAAAGCAATTGGTAGAGAGTTTGTTAGAATCTCTTTAGGTGGCGTTAGAGACGAAGCAGAAATTAGAGGGCATAGAAGAACATATCTTGGGGCATTGCCGGGTAAAATCATTCAATCTATGAAAAAAGTAAAAACAACAAATCCAGTATTTTTGCTTGATGAGATCGATAAAATGAGTTCTGATTTTAGAGGTGACCCAGCATCTGCTTTATTAGAAGTTTTGGATCCAGAACAAAATTATCAATTTGTTGACCATTACCTCGAAGTTCCATACAATCTTTCTGAGGTAATGTTTATTACAACAGCAAATTCACTTCAAGGAATTCCTTATCCATTGCTTGATAGAATGGAGATAATTTATATAAGTAGTTATACTGAAATAGAAAAACTTCATATTGCAAAGCAATTTTTGATTCCAAAACAAAGAAAAGAAAATGGAATTGAAAATATAAATTTAACAATTAGTGATAAAACAATTTACGAATTAATAAGGTCTTATACAATGGAGGCTGGTGTTAGGTCTTTACAAAGGCAAATAGCATCAATTTGTAGAAAGATTGCAAAAAAAATTGTACTTGGTAGTGAAGAAGTTACAAAAGTATCGGTAAATACAAAAAATCTAATGAAATTTCTTGGTAAAAAGAAATATATTAAACCAGCAGTTGATAAAGTACTCGATATAGGAGTATCTCATGGGCTTGCATGGTCTGAAGTTGGTGGGTCTTTGCTGCCAATAGAAATAGTTTTGTATCCGGGTGCTGGTAAAATAATTTTAACTGGTAAGCTTGGTGAGGTGATGAAAGAGTCTGCACAAACAGCTTTTTCTTATATAAGGGCAAATGCCTATATGTATGATATAAAATACAAGGATTTTTTTAAAGATTTTGATGTTCATGTTCATGTGCCAGAAGGTGCTACTCCAAAAGATGGTCCTTCTGCTGGCATTGCTATTACTTGTGGAATACTCTCTGCATTAACAAAGACACCAATGCACTCAAATGTTGCTATGACTGGGGAGATTACTTTAACAGGTAAGGTTTTACCAATTGGTGGGTTAAAAGAAAAAACTTTGGCTGCTGCAAGACATAAAAAAGAAATCGTAATTGTCCCTTATGAAAACGAAAAAGACTTGGAAGAATTACCACGTATTGTTAAACAAAAGATTGAATTCAAACTTGTTAAAAAAGCAGATGAAGTTTTTAGAATTGTTTTTGATAATGAAATCTATGCAAAACCAAAGCCAATTGAAGAAAGAAATAATAATATTCCAAAAATAGATATAACTATACCAAAAACTGAAAGTTATAATACAATAATTACTCAATAAATGGAAAAAATATTAATTACAGATCAATTTGATGAAACATTATTAGATAACTTTTCAAAAAAGTACCCTGTGACTTTTAAACCAGATATTAGTTATGGAGAGCTTATAAAAGAAGTTACAGGTTATGAAATTTTGATTATTTCAACTCGTATTCCTATAACAAAAGAAATAGTTGAAAATGCAACTAAATTAAAATTAATTATCAGAATGGGGATTGGTGTTGATCACATAGATTTGGAGCAATGTAAAAAACATAAAATAATCGTGTGTAATACCCCAAATTCTAATATTTCCTCTGTTGTTGAACTTGTTTTTGGACAAATCATAAGAGAATACAGAAGTCTTGATCTTGCAAATGCTAATGTTTTGAATGGAAATTTTAGGCATAAATACCATCTGGGAGACGAGTTAAAAGATAAAACTATTGGGGTTATAGGTGTTGGTAGAATAGGTAGTAGGCTTTGTAATCTAGCAAAAATGTTTGAAATGACAGTAGTTGGATATGATCCATACTTAACTAAAGCAAAAATAAAAAAAGCAAAAGTTGATAAATGGCTTCCTTTACCAGAGTTGTTAAATTGTTCTGATATTGTAACGCTACACATTCCACATACAAAAGAAACTGATAGACTTATAAATAAAACTTTTCTTTCAATGATGAAAAAAGATTCTATTTTAATAAATGTTGCAAGAGGTAAAGTTGCAAATTTTAACGATGTACTTGAGTTTGCTAAAAAAGACATCATAAGAAAATTTATTTTTGATGTTTTCCCAGAAGAGCCTTGTAAAATTGACCTCCCAGAAGAATTAAAAGATTATTTTTATTTCTCACCACATATCGGGGCTTACACAAAAGAATCTTTGGTTAATAGAAGTATTGAAGCAATTGAACAACTTGAAGAATATTTCTTTGGAAAAAAACCTCATGGAAAAATTGATTTTAAAAAAGGGTATTAGATTTTTAAATCTTTATTAAAATTTACTTGTATTTTTTATTAAAATTTTATATCAATAATTTATGGAAATAAATTTTACAAGGTATCAAGAATTTCTTAATAATGAAATAAATACAACATTTGAAAAAGCTTCTTTATTTTCTACAATTTTTGCCTTTCTCTGTGCAATAATAATTTTTATATTTAATTTTCTAAAAATAGCTAATCATTTTCTTATACCAGGAATATGGGCTTTAATTTGTTCTTTATTTTCTTTTATTACATATTTAATTGCGAAATTTAGACAATTAAAAGGTTTTAATAAATATATTGTATCTTTTTTATTTGTTTCACTTCCTTCCATTATATATGTGATTGCATATTTTTATCTTCCATCAAAAGCAGCTACCTATATAACAGGACCTCCTTCTTACCTTTATGCTTTTACGATATTAATGACTGGTTTTATGTTTGATTTTAGAGTTTGTTTAATATCAGGTGCTATTGCAGGCATAGAATATTTCATTGTTTATTTATCAAGTTATCAATTTTTATATCAAATTTCAGGTGCTGATGAACATCTTTTGCAAGACTTACGTGGGTTTCCTATGTATTTTTTTAAATCTATTACAATGTTTTTTATAGGTATTATTATTGGAATATTTTCAAATAATGCAAAAAAACTGATAATAAAAATTTTACTCGAAGAAAAAGAAAAACAGTCAATTGATAAGCTTTTTGGTCAATATGTTAGTAATGAAGTAAAAGAAAAGATTATTAAAGAAAAAAAAGATATAATTGGTGAAAAAAAGAATGTTGTTATCCTTTTTGCTGATATAAGAAATTTTTCAACTTATAGTGAGAATAATAATCCAGAAATAATAGTAGAACAATTAAATCAGTATTTTGATAGAATGGTTATGTGTATTACGAAAAACGGTGGGGTAGTTGATAAATTTATAGGTGATGCAATAATGTGTGTTTTTGGCGGACTTATAGAAATCGAATCACCTTCCGAAAAAGCAATAAAATCTTCTTTTATGATGTTAAAAGAATTAGAATCTCTTAATAAAACTTGGGAAGAAAAAGGGTTTTCTCGATTTGAAAATGGAATAGGATTACATTTTGGCGAGGTTTTGGAAGGAACTATCGGCAGTAGTGATAGAAAAGAATTTACTGTAATAGGAGACACTGTTAATACTGCTTCAAGATTAGAGTCCTTAACAAAAGAACATAAAGGGCATAGTATAATAATATCTGATACTATTTACAATTTATGTTCCTCTGAGTACAAGAATCTATTTACCTTCTTAAAGAATACAACTGTTAAAGGAAAAAAGCAATCGATTGATATATATGGAAATGTAGATTTTAGGGATATTGATTTTAAAGGTTTTTAATTAAGATAAATATAATTTGTTTTTTATTTATGTATTTATTAAATATTTCTTTCATTCAAAACCTACATATTGGAAACTATAAAAATAGAGTATAATATAATTATTGTAATAAAAAAACTAAAATGCTACAATTTTTATTTTTTTAATTGACTTTTTTATATATATAAAATATAATTTTTTATAAATTTATTTATTTATTTTTATATAATACAAATCTATACTTGCGACTATTTTTAACTAATCTAGTTGTCATAAAAAGGAAGTTATGAGCAAATCTTCTAATTCAAAAATCATCAAGGCAAAAATAAACTTATGGGTTATTTTTAAAACCGTTTATATTTTTTTTGTTTTTATTATCTTAATGATAATAGATTTATTTATTTTTGTTCCACCAATATTACTACTAAATTTGATATTTCCAAAACTAAAATTGACACTTTATACAATAACAAAAATATCAAGTAAGGTAGGTTTTATTCTAACTTTTTTTTTATTTAAATACGATACAAATATAAAAGAGTTGGCAAAATCAACAGGTAATAGAATCTATATCATAAATCATTTATCATATTTTGATGTTATATTATTATTCTTTTTGCAAGATAAAATTAAAATACTTGTTAAAGAAAAATATACTCGTGTCCCTTTACTTGGTAATATAATTAAACTAAGTGGAAATATTATAATAAAAGAAACAGAAAGTATTTATGAACAAACATATATTCCGCAAGATGTCGTTAGAGAATTAACAAATGGTGGAGTAATAGCAATATTCCCAGAAGGAACGAGAAGTAAAAACAGTAATATTGCAAGATTTAAAAAAGGTGCTTTTCGGATTGCTTACGAAGCTAAATCTGAAATAGTTCCAGTAGTTTTGGATAGTTGGAATATAATAAGACCTGGTAACAGTGTATGGGTTTTTGACACTAAGTTAGTAATTAGAGTGCTACCACCATATAAATATGAGGACTACAAAAATATAGACAGTACTTTATTTGCAAAAAATGTTAGAATATCTATGATTAAAGAGTTATTAGATATAAGAGAATCTCGAAAGAAAAATGAAAAAAAATATTATAGAAACAATGAAATTTTTAATAAATTAGATGAAGAAGCAAGAAATGAAATAAATAAGGCTTCTTTGGAATAATTGGAAACAAGGGGTAGCTACCCCTTGTTTCTTTAGGTTAATAACTATCTGTATGATGGTTTACTATTAAATTAAAGAGATTTTTATAAATTATGAAAAAATTAATATATTTTTTGCTTATTATTGCTTCATTTTCTTGTTTTTCAAAAAAAACTACTTCTTTTAAGGATAATATTTCTATAAAAAATATAGATGATGATGTTTATATTAGATATTTAAATTTGCATAAAAAAAACAATGATATTCTAATAACTTATTCTGAAGAAAAAACTTTAAGTCTTAAATTAGCTGATATTTCAAATGATAATATTAGTTTATCTTATATAGATAAAATAAATGATGAAAAAGAAATAGATTCTAATACAGGTAGACATTTTTATATTACAGGTCGTGATAGAGACTATGTTTTTTTTAATGATTATAAATCTGAAAAAAAGACGGTTTTTAAAGTATTAATGAGAAAAAATAAAACTGATAAATGGATGATTTTTCCTCAAACTATAAAACCTTTTGATTTTTTTGTTTTTAACTATAAAGGTGAAATACTAATTTTTTATATTGAGGATAGTTATAAAATTGCTATTTTAAAAGATTTTAATTTTAAAGAACTTATAAAAGTTGATAAAATTAAAGATATTGAAAATATAAGAATAATACCAGATGAAAAAGACGATATGATAAACCTGTTTTTTGTTAATGAGAAAAATATATTGTATAATTATGGTTTTAAAATTCAATTAGAACAAGAAAATCTTACTATAACCGAAAAATATAACACAAAAATTAGTGATTTTGTAAAAATGTACGATGTTGCAACTTCTGATAATAATATAGGGATTCTTTATTATGATTATAAAGAATATTCTTTAAAATTTTATCAAATAAAAGACCATATTGCAAAAACTCTTAAAATTGGTTATTTTCCAGATATTCATTCATTACATCTGATTTTATTAGAAAAAAATCCATTATTTTTATATTCGTCTAGTTTAATAACAAAAGATGCGTCAGATGACAAAAAATTCTACCTTTCTGCAATTTATAACCAAAAAGAGAAATGGTTAGAAGAAGAGTTATTAATTACCGAAAGTCCTATGATAGTACTTAATTCATATATTTTGGATAATAAAATTAACATTTTAGCAGGTGGTAACTCTTTAAATCAAATTAGCATAGATGAAAAAGTTTTAAATTCAACGAAAAATTAGAAAAGTCATAGAATTTCAGGGAATTCCTTATAGAAACAAGCAGTAGTAACCCCTTATTTCCATAAAGAAATTTATCTTTTTTTATAATTTTTTCGTGCTAAATTTATATTTATTGATAGATAAAGTTTATTGGTAAATTAAAGATCAATTTCTACATATAGAGGGAAATGATCGCTTATTTTTTTGAAATCATTTGAATTAAAAGATTTAAATTTTTTTATTTTACCCTCATCAAACAATTTTTTATTAAAAATTATATAATCAATATCTTCTTTTTTCTTTTTGTAAATTATTGTGTAAACATTTTTTTTCTTATAAAAATAATTTAGGATAACAAGTCCTGATTTTTGAAGAATATTTAGAGGTTCACTAAATCTATTACTATTCAAATCACCCATTAAAATTAGATAAGGTTCTTCTTTATTTTGTTCGTAAATATTTGAAATTATATCAAGTATTCCAAAAATTTGTGCTTCTCTTTTTTTTTCAGATTTTTTATCATCTCTGAAACTTGATTTTAGATGGGTGAGTAAAATATAGAATTTTTTTTTGTTAAATTCAAAATATGACTCTGTACAATCTCTACTAAATTTATAATTTTTATTTTCTTTATAAGGAGTTGGTAAATTCTTATTAGTTTTATATTCTAACTTATACTTTGAAAGCACTCCGACATCTATTCCTCTCGGATCATTCCCTTCTTCAAGATAAAAGTATTTATAATTTGATTTTTTAGCAAGTTGTTCTAAAACAAAAATATTTTCTATTTCGCAAAGTCCGACAATATCTGGATTTATCTCTTTTATTTTTGATGAAATATTATTCAACTTTTGGTTAAATTGTTCATCTGTTAAAACAGTATCATCTTTTTTTGGTTCATCTTTTGTATCAAAAAAATTTTCTGTGTTCCATAAAAGGACTTTTAATGTCTTTGCTTGAATGTTAAAAGAAAAAGATAAAAGTAAAATTAAAAAAAAATATTTTTTTATATTATTTACTATCCACATTTGTAATTTCCTTAATACCTTGAAGTTCATAAATTTCAGTCAAGAATTTATGGTGTGCTAAATGAGCATCGCAATATCTAATTTTCAAAACTAATTCTTTTCCTTTAGATATTAATTTATATTTTGAAATATCAAAATCATTGTTTATTAAAATTGTTGAAATTGTTTTTTTTAAAGAGCTTGAGTCTCTAAAAGCAATTTCAAGTTCTGTAAAATGGCACTTACCAAGAATTAGAGATTCTACCTTATAAGAAGTAATTAAAAAAACTAAGATTAATAATGTTAAAACTAATCCTAATAGAGGAAATCCAAAACCTATTAGCATACCAATAGCT
>MIAN01000102.1:0-16415 GCA_001829125.1 Spirochaetes bacterium GWB1_27_13
TATCAGCGGGTTCTTTATCTACAACATTTACGGCTTCTCAAGGTTTACTTTTAATGATACCTAATATGTATAAAATTGCTGGTGAATTATTGCCAACAGTTTTCCATGTATCAGCGAGAGCATTGGCAAGACATTCTCTTTCTATCTTTGGTGACCATCAGGATGTTATGGCAGTAAGAAATACTGGCTTTGCTTTAATGGCTGCTAATTCTATTCAAGAAGTTATGGACTTAGCTTTAGTTTCTCACCTTGCAACTTTAGAAGCTTCTGTTCCATTCATGAACTTCTTTGATGGATTTAGAACATCTCATGAAATCCAAAAAGTAGAAATGATAGACTATGAAACAATGGCAAGTCTTTTGGATATGAAATACGTTGAAGCTTTTAGAAGTAGAGCTTTAAGCCCAGATAAACCAAAAGTAAAAGTAGCTGCTCAAAACCCAGATGTTTATTTCCAAGGTGTTGAAGCTCAAAATAAATATTATGATGCTGTCGCTGACATTGTTCAAAAATATATGGACAAAGTTGCAGAAAAAATTGGTAGAAAATATAAACTTTTTGATTATGTTGGAGATCCAAACGCAGATAAAGTTATTATCGCTATGGGGTCTGGTTGTGAAACAATTGAAGAAACAATCAACTATTTAAACAAAAAAGGTCAAAAATTAGGTTTAATTAAAGTTAGACTTTATAGACCATTCTCTGTAAACGCGTTTTTAAATATTATGCCAGCATCTGTTAAAAAAATTGCAGTTCTTGATAGAACAAAAGAACCTGGTTGTATTGGCGAACCACTTTATCTTGATGTTAAAGTTGCTTTAGAAGGCAAAAATATCAAAGTTATTGGCGGTAGATACGGACTTTCTTCAAAAGAATTTACACCTTCTATGGTTAAAGCTGTTTACGATCATCTTGATGGTGCTTGTACACATGACTTTACTGTTGGTATTGAAGATGATTTAACTAACAAATCATTAAAAGTTAAAGACAGCATTGTTACAGAACCAGAAGATGTTATTAAATGTATTTTCTGGGGTCTTGGCTCTGATGGTACTGTTGGTGCTAACAAAAACTCAATCAAAATCATTGGTGACTACACAGATATGAATGCACAGGGGTATTTCTCTTATGATTCAAAAAAATCTGGTGGTATCACAATTTCTTACTTGAGATTTGGTAAGAGTGTAATTCAATCTCAATATCTTATCACAGAATCTGGCTTTGTTGCTTGTCACAATCCTTCTTATGTTGGTAGATATGATATGCTTAAAGAGTTAAAAGAAGGTGGAATATTCTTACTCAACTCAGAATGGAAAAACGAAGAAGTTTTTAACCATTTAACAAAAGATATGCAAGAAACAATTATCAAGAAAAAAATTAAATTCTACAACATTGATGCGTTAAAAATCGCTGAAGAAGTAGGTCTTGGTAGCAGAATCAATACAGTAATGCAAGCAGCATTCTTTGTAATATCTGGAGTTCTTCCTAAAGATGAATCAATTAACTTAATCAAAAAATATATCGAAAAATCTTATGGTAGAAAAGGTGAAAATGTTGTTAAGATGAACTGGGCTGCTGTTGATAAAACAGAACAAGCTTTACAAGAAGTTAAAGTTCCTTCTACAATTACAAAATCTTATACACCTCCAAAACTTATACCTGATAATGCTGGTGCATTTGAAAAAAATATCATCGAAAAAATTATGTATCTTAAAGGTGATGAAATTCCAACTTCACACATGCCTTATGATGGTGTTATTCCGATTAATACTACAAGACTCGAAAAAAGAGGTATTGCTCCAATGGTTCCAAAATGGATACCAGAAAATTGTATTCAATGTAACCAATGTTCTTTAGTATGTCCGCATGCTGCAATAAGAACAAAACAAATGGAGCCTGGAAGTTTGGCTAATAAACCAGCTTCATTTAAGACATTAAAATCTACAACAAAAAATGATAAGAGTCTTGAATACAAAGTTCAAGTTTATATCGAAGATTGTACAGGTTGTGGAAACTGTGTTAATACATGTCCTGGTAAACAACAAAACAAAGCATTAGTATTTAACCCAATCGGAGACGAAAGAAATGCTGGTGAAAATGAAAATGTTAATTTCTTTGATGCTTTACCAGATAATATACTTGATGGTACACTAATCACACAATTTAAAGGTACACAATTCAAACAACCATTATTTGAATTCTCTGGTGCTTGTGCTGGTTGTGGTGAAACTCCTTATGTTAAACTTGTAACACAACTTTTTGGTGAAAGAATGCTTGTTGCTAATGCCACAGGTTGTTCTTCTATCTATGGTGGTACATTCCCAACAGTTCCTTACGCTCTTACAAAAGAAGGTAAAGGACCAGCATGGGGTAACTCACTCTTTGAAGACAACGCAGAATATGGATTTGGTTTTAGATTAGCAGTTGATTCTAACAGAAGTCAATTAAAATACAATGTAGAAAAATTAATTGGAATGAATGTTGATGGAAACCTCAGCTCTGCATTAAAGAAAAATCTCGAAATTTGGGATAAAATAGATGAAGAATCTCAAAAAGCAGCAAAAGCAACAAAAGAAATACTTGCTAAAGTTGTTAAGAGTGTATCAGGTGATGCCTTAGCAGTTGTAAGAAAAGTAATCGAATTACAAGACTACCTTGTTGACAAATCAGTTTGGTGTTTTGGTGGTGATGGTTGGGCTTATGATATTGGTTACGGTGGGGTTGACCATGTATTGGCTTCAAACAAAAATGTAAACATACTTGTACTCGATACAGAAGTTTACTCAAATACAGGTGGACAAGCTTCTAAATCTACTCCAATTGGTTCTATCGCAAGATTTGCAGAAGCAGGAAAAAGAACTGGTAAAAAAGATATTGGCTTAATGTGTATGAGTTATGGCTATATCTATGTTGCAAGTATCGCACTTGGTGCTAATATGAATCAAGCAGTAAAAGCCTTACTTGAAGCAGAAGCATACCCAGGACCATCTATTATCCTTGCTTACTCACCATGTATTAATCATGGTATTGCTAAAGGTATGGGTGCTACTATCGAAGAAGAAAAATTCGCGGTAAACTCTGGTTATTGGCCATTGTACAGATACAATCCATTACTTGCAAAAGAAGGCAAAAATCCATTTACTTATGAATCAAAAGACCCAACAGTAGATATGATGGATTTCTTAATGAATGAAACAAGATACAAAGCATTAAAACTTCAATTTCCTGATGTTGCAGAAAACCTCTACAAACTCGCAGTAGAAGACAAGCAAAAAAAACATGCTTACTACAAAAAATTAAACGAAATGTAATCTTTTGTTTAACAAATAATTTGAGGCTACCCGAAAGGGTAGCCTTTTTATTACATGGATTAGCAAAGATTTAGAAGAGATTGGCACGGATTGGGGATGAGAAATGCCAAGAAATATAATAATGGAAACTGTAAATAAATCTTAACTCAGTGATTTTTATATTTTTTTCACAAATTCTTAAAAGAAACAAACTCAAATCCCAATTGCCCTCTTTTTTTGTAAAATTCTTTTAACACAAAAGCAAGTTCTTTTGTTTGAATGTGCCCAATCCCTATTGCAAAACCTTTTAACTTTGCTTCATTTATTAATGTTGTCATTGAGTTTCTTATGTAAGAAATATCTTTTTCATTGTCCAAAAAAACATCTCTTTTATAGAATTTTACATTATAGAGATTTGTTATCTCTTTTGATACAGTCTCAATATTTGTCATAGAATCAAGCCAAAATTTTTCTTTTTTTGATAATTCTTCTATTACAGCACTCATTAAACTTGGATTTGAGACTGCTTTTGAACCCATGTGGTTATTTGCACCAATTGAAGCAGGATATAAATCAAAAAAATAATCAATTTCAGTTTTTATCGCTTCTTTATTCATTGCGGTTGTTATTGCATTATTTTCTACGAATTGTAAACCTTTTTCAGGCTCCATAGGTATATGTAAAATTATATCATAACCATAATTTTTTATAATATTATAAAAATATTTTGAATGTGGAAGTTCTGGAATTATCGCAAAAGTGAGAGGAAAACCCAGCGACAAAAAATCATAAGTGGAATTATAACTATAACCAACATCATCAATAACAATTGCAATTTTATAAACATTTTCAGGAATTGGCTTTTCTTTATGCTTATTAGTTTGTAATTTTTTTACTGGAACTTCTTTAATTTTTTCTTGCTTTTCATTTTTCCTTTTTTCTTCTATTTTTTCGTAACTAATTTCTTTTTTTTGATCTTGTTTTATTTCTTTAAACTCTTTTTGATTATTTTTTATAATTTTTTCTTTTTTTTGAATGTTATCTAGATCAATTTGGTTATTTTCTTGATTTATATCTCTTTTTTCTTGTTTTATAACCTCAATATTTTTTTCTTTTTTTTTTACTTCTTTTTCTATATTAATATTCCAATAAATATAAAATTCTTTATCTATAACTTTCTTTTGTTCTTTATAAAAAACAATTTTAGTTATACCTTTATTAATATTATTATTTATACTTTCAAACTTTACATTAAGAGAATATTTTGAATTGACTGTTTTAATAAATTTTTGATCTACAAAATCATCTGATTTGTGTTTCAATTTTATAACAAAAGAAGATTTAAAATTTTGATAATCAATTGGTTTATAAATTTCAATTAAATTACGTTGTATCTTATCACTTAATTTTTGTGGAAAAAGAAAAAACACATAAATAATAGTTAGTGTTGTAAAAATAGTAAAAGCCGCAAGAAAGACAAATTTAAAATTTATTTTTTTAAATAAATTTATTTTTTTTGCTGAGATAGAAGTCTTTTTTTTGGCAAAAGGAGTTTTTCTTGCTGGCATGTTAGATTTTTTCTATCTCATAACAACCGTCCCAATTATCATCTGGTGGATTAGATGAATATTTTTTACATCTATCGAGATATATTTGAGATGGAATATCATTTTCTTTTAATTTTAAACATTGCCTAAAATAAGAACTAGCCTCTTCATAATTTCTTTTTTCAAAAAGTTTTAATCCAGCATGAAAATAATCAAGCAAATTACCAAGTTTTTCTTTTTGAGCATCTGTAAAAAATTCAAATACTCTAACCGAATTTTTAACTCCAGCAATTTTGATCCTATCAAGCATTCTAACATTTAAAGATAAAGAATTTAACTTAAACACAGAGTCAGATATAATTATATTAATACCAAATTTTTTTGCATATTTTACCATAGCGTCTAAAGTATTTAACGAATTGCCAAAATTTATATAGTGTTTTTCACCCTCAACTTTTTTAAATTTAAACCATTCTTTTTTTGAATGTACTGCAACTACAAGCTTTTGAGGAATATTATTTAAAAGAATCGGGATTTGATCAATTAAATAAGCACAGTTTATCGCATCTTTATAATGCTCATTTCTAATAGGAGGATTACCAAAGTAACTAAAAACTTCATTTGTATTTAATGCTGATATAATACCATAATTATCTTTAATTTTTTGTTGAATTTCAGATGTTTTCAACCCAATTGTATCAATATCATCTTCAGTAATCTCATTTTGTAAAAAAATTGATGTATCAACAAGTAAGAATGTAGAAATGTATTGTCTTGATTCTAAGTCCCATTTTTTTTGTTTCCAAAAACGAGCAATATCTTCAGCAAAATTATTAGAAACAAAACTGCCAAAAATAGTTTTTACTTCCAAAAACCATACAATTTTATCTATGCTTCTCAACAAAAAGCCAAACACAAAACCCAAAAATAAAACAATGACTAAAGTTAAAAAAGGAAAATCCATTCCCAAGAATATTCTAAAAATGAAATAACATTGCAATAATATTATTTGCAATAAAATTACTATTATTGAAAAAAACAGACTATTTTTTGAATAAAGTCCAAAAGTTAACAAAATAAATAAAAATAAAATTGAAAACACAATTATTAAAGAAATTGGTAGTCGCTTTAGATTTTTACTAAAACTCAAAATATTTTTATAATATACAAAATTATTAACCCAATTAAAGTCACCATTTTGTGTAATTATAAAAATTGATTTTTTTGTTTTTTCTATTTTACCAAGTTTGAAAGATTTCCATTCACCTATTTTATTTTTTGTGAGGTCTAATATAGTATTTTTAGTTGTATCTTTTAACGCGGGGTAACTATAAAGATTGTCAATAATTGCCTCTTCTTCTTTATAAAGATCAAACTCTTTTTTGTCAGATTTGAGAATTTCTATTTTTGTTAAATTTTCTACTATTTCACTTCTTGCATTTAGTACTTCTTTCCATTCCAAAAAATTATTTATCTGTATTTCTTTTTTATCCATATTGTGTAAGAAACTCATTTTACCTTTTTGGTCTAAATAAAAAATACTATCCTTAAAAACTCCTTCAGTTAGTCCAAAATCGATTTCTTCAGTATCTATATTTTTTTCTTTACAGTAAATCAAAAAAGGAAGAGAAAACACAAATTTATTTTCAAATTTATACAATAAATTTAGGTTATTTTTATCAAAAATAGCATCTTTTTCATAAATAAATCCAATATTCTTATTTTTTATTCCAAATTCATTGTCAATTTTGACATCTTTTAAGTAATTTGAATAAATAAACGAGTGATTTGTTTTTAAATAAGAAAAATTCTTCAATAAATTATCATCCAAAGAATAATTTCTATTTAAAAATTTTAACCCCTTTTTATTTTCGAGTTTTAAATATCCATAAATATTTTGGTTAGATTTTATAAAATTTTTTATTTCGTTTAATTTTACGGTATCAATCAAATTTGAAAAATTTAAGTCAAGTATCACAGTATCAGCGGTATTATCCTTCAAAAAATACAATAAATTAAGAAATGACATAGAATCTATCTTATTTTCAATGTTTAAGACAAAAATATTATCATTTTTTATATCAATACTCTCTCTTAAAAAAACTTTTCTTTCTATAAAATTTAAAAACGAATTTTTATCATAAGTATCAAAACTGATAAAAAATATTATAATAGAAAAAACAAAAAAAATTATAAAAAAATATGTCAATACCTTTATTTTTGGTCCTATCAAATTATTCTCCGTAATTAAAATATAACATTTAAAATTTTATTAAAATAATCAAGTAACATCTGTTGCTTTTTTTGGTCAGTTATTCTTGTTTCTTCCCTCAAATCAGTTGTAGAATCAGGATTAACCCTAACTTTTTGTAAATCATTTTGATTTAAAACAATATTCTTATTATCAAAAAGCGTTGTAATTGAAATCGTAGGATTGACTAATTTTTTTGATAAAATCGACTTTCCAACTATATCGGCAATATTTGCCTCACCTGCTATTTGAAAACTGCTCGTTTTGTTATTTATTTGAATTGTTTTACTACCAGTAATTGTAATATAACCATTTGCAACATTTGTAACTCGTGCATTTATCGTTGTCTGTATTTTAAGATTGTCCTTATCCTGATTATTTTTATTTTCCTCAATGCTACCCTTTGGCAAAAACGAAAAAATACCTGTCATCTCCCCGCCCTGCAAATTAATGTTGAATGATTTTAACGACTTAGAGTTTGTCTTATAGTCAATTACAGATTGTTCATCAATAACAATTTCGATAGAATCCCCTACCCTATAATTTACCCTTTGACTATAAATATTGGCAGAAATATCATTCCACAATGAGTCAGAAAATAATAGCACTGATATAAACGAAAAAACCACAATTAAAATAATCAAAAATCGCTTCAATTCAACCTCTCTTTTATATTTGTTACAAATTTTTGTCACAAATAACATCTCTAATCTGCGTAATCGCTGGCATCCGACCCGCACTTGCTTAACAAGTGAAAATCTGTGTTATATACCAAAAAGTTTTTGGTTTATCACAGATTCAAAAAGTTAAATACAGTTACTGTCTATATTTATATGATTTAATCTGTGCCAATCCGTGACAATCTGATTAATCCGTGTTATATTATCGGTTTAGAAGGGTATAAATTTATATTATTTAAAAAAAAGATTGCTTCGTCGATTACTCCTCGCAATGACGATAAATCAAAATTGAGGTTATTAAATTAATTTCTTTTAAAATATCTTCATTCATACCTGTAATCCAGTCAATATAACTTGTTGAATATAATAAATTACAAGATAATTTTTGGTGGTAGAATTAGATTTTATTTATTACAAAAATACATTAATAAGTCTCTTATTGAGTTCTCAGAGACACAGAGTAAGAAAAATCCTAATAAAACTTCTTTTCTTTATGAGAAAATTTTAAATAAAATTAATTATATTTTAATAAAAAATTCAATATTTGAATTATATAATTGTTTTTTATTAAAAAACTCATTTTTATTCGTTTTTTCTACATATTATATCTAATAATATTTAAATCACCTATCCAATTCATCTGGCTCTATATCTTTTACTTTTTCTAATACATCTATATAATTCTTTTTATTACCATTATTTGCTCGTTCTTTTAAATATATTTCTGTTTCTACTGCTGTAATTTTTTCTGTTACTGCATTTGTAATAAATTGATTTAATGATATTTTTTCTTTTTTAGAAATCTTCTTTAAATTTTTGTGTAATGATTCTGGCAATCTTATACTTAATGTACTCATATTTAGCCTCCTTCAATTTTTTGTATAAATTCTTTTGGATTTAATATTTCTACTCCAAATTCATTTACTATTTGAAAATCTTTTTTATTAAATGTTATAATAAAATCCGAATTTGATGCAATTGCTAATTCTAATATATGATCATCATACGGGTCTTTTAATTTTGGTCTCCATAAATAATATACTTTAGAATGCTCTGATATAGTACAAATATAATCTATGAATTTTGCTATATCTTCTTTATGTTAGACCTAGAATATTTAAAGATTTCAATAAAACTGATTCATACTCCAAAATCAAAGGAACAGAAACACAAACAACAAATTTTTCTTCTGGAATTAGTTTTAATAATTTATAGGAATTTCCATTTTTAGATTTTAATCCTGATAAAATAACATTAGTATCTATTACAACTTTATATTTATTCATAATAGTATTAAATATAATACCATTAGTTTAATTTGTCAATTATTTTTTTCAATTCCAGACAACTCTAATTAGATTTCTTTCATATAGATATAGATAAATCTAATAAAACTTCTTTTCTTTATGAGAAAATTTTAAATAAAATTAATTATATTTTAATAAAAACTCCAATATTTGAATTATATAATTGTTTTTTATTAAAATACTCATTTTTAATCCTATTTTCTCTATTTAATCCGTGTCAATCTCTCCTAATCCTTGCTAAATCCGTGTTATATGATCGTTTCCCCCACCAAAAAGTCTAAAAATTCGCCAAAATCTTTTTTTGAAACTTTTGGGTTTTGTTTTAGAATCTCAGTGGTTGAGTTTTTTCCATCAAAAAGTTTTAGTAGGTTAAACCATAAATCTTCCATAGTAACGGTTTTTATTATTCCATTATGATTATAAACTACAACGCAATATTTTTGACTATCAAAAGATTCTGCAAAATCCTCAAGTGTTATTTGACCGATAGTTAGAAGTTCGTCTGGGTCATAACGAAGAATATTTAAAAAAGTGCCATTAGAAAGTTTGTAAATTTCATCAGTTTTTTTACTTTTAGTGATTTTAGGACCTGCGTATAAAGATTGATTACACATACTGTGATAAATTATCAAATCTTCCATAATATTATAAAGATTATTCTTTTTGTACTTAGAGAAAAATTCTTTTACAAAATTACATTGTAAATTACAGATTTCTTTAAAAGAATAGTTAAACTTTGGATTATGTTTAGTATGCCATTCCAAAAAATTCTCCAAAAAGAAAGAACCTTTTATACGAAAACCTTCCAAAATAATAAATAGCCAACTAACAGCCCCACCATCATTATAAAAAATATTGACAGCATTTGCTAAAGATTTTGCTTTATCCATATCGGTTTTACTAAAAGTCGGTGTAGATATTACAGTATATGGCGGATTTTTTAAATAATTTAGGTTAAGAGAATCCGCATTTTCTGAAAGTTTAGTATCAGGTAAGATAGCCAAAGGAAAAATATCTAGATGGTTGGGCTGGAGTTTTAACGCATAATCAAGGCTATTCCTAAAATCATTTATTGTATCAGATGGCAAGCCATAAATTAAATCCATGCCAAATACAACACCATTCTTATTTAATAGATGGATTTTTTCCTTATAAATAGATGGATTAAAGCTACGATTTATAAGTTGCAAGGCTTTTGGATTTGAACTCTGAAGACCAATTTGGAGAGTACAATGAAGCGACCCAAATAATTTTGCCATTTCAGCGTCGAGAAATTCAACTCGTATTTCAAATGTAAAATGGATTTGTGGAGCAATTTTTTTTATCATTTTAAGAATATGTTTTGCCCTATCTTTATCTTGATTAAAAGTTGGGTCTAAAACAAATATCTGAGAAACTTTATGTTTTTCAAATAACTGTAACTCTTTTTCGAGTCTTTCTAATGAAAAACGTCTAACACCACTAATATTACGAGATTCAAAGCAAAAATCACATTTAAAAGAACACCCTCGTGAAAGTTCCCATAAAATGCCATCATATTGACTAATATCAATTACACCATTTAAAAAAGGAGACTGAAGTTCATCTAATGATTGCACAAAAGATGGTTGAATATTTAAATTAGTTTTAGTCAAAACACCAACCACATCGTCTATTGATTTTTTTTCTAATAATCTTTTGACAGTTTCACAAAAAGAAATTTCACCTTCACCTTTTGTAATAAAGTCGAAAGGTGCTTCTTTAATTAGCGTTACAGGCGATGCAGTAGCCTCAGCCCCGCCAGCACACAGTTTAATAGATGGTTCTATTTGTCTAATTTTAGTTGCTATTTTTACTATCATATCTTTATTCCACAAATAAGTAGAAAAACCAACTAAATCTGGCTTTTTTTGTAGAATTTGGTTTACAATTGTATCTATACTATCATTTAAATAAAAATCACAAATCAAAGTTTCAACTTGAGAAGTAATTTCTATAATAGATTCCAATCTAGATTTTAACATTCCAGCTGCTAAAGGCATTGAATGAGGAGACTTTTTTATATGTATTGATACTAATTGTATTTTCATTTGTTGTCCTATGGTATTTGGTAAAAATTTATTTAACTTTTATAGTCAGCCAAGTATAGGATGACAATTTGGATAGTTAGCATTATATACTAAAATGTTTTAGGTTTGTTTTAAATTCAGTGATAAATTTTTTATTATAACTTCTCAATTTCTTCTTTTGGTAAGCCTGTGTATTTAAATATAGATTCAATTGACATCCCGTCTTTTTTCATTTGCTTAGATATAATTCTTTTTTCTTCATCAACACCTTTTTCAAACCCATCTTCAAAACCTTCTTCTTTTGCACAAGACATATTTGTTTTGTAGTCAGAAAGCCACTTCATTCTTGATTCATAAGCTTCTTTGAGTTCTTCATTTTGACAAAATTTGTTGTATTCATCTTTAGATTTCATTATATCGATGTCATCTTTTATTAAAACTTCCATAAAATCCTCCTTACCGCAATGTTTAAAAAAATAAAGCCATTTATCGAGTTTAGTAACAATCTTTTTTTTGTTAAATTTTTTTAACTCTATAAAATTTATTATCAAATGATCTGTTAAAGCAAACTCTCTATTATCTTTTTCAATTATCATAAAACTATTGTGATAATCTTCTAATTTATCAAATAAATCAAACTCCAAAACATCAATACAAATCGCAGGCTGAAGTATTTTGTAATCTTCACCTTCTAATATCTGAGAAGAATACAATTTACTCCAATAGTATAAACTTCTATTTTTAAAATATTCGTTTCCTGTTGATTGGACTTCTATATCGTATTTTCTCTTTTTTTCGTCTTCGCCTTTTATGTCCAAAATGGATTCTTTTTCTAAGATAAATTTTTTGATATTAAAAGGATTTTTTATCTCAACAGTCTGTATTTTAAACAATTTCTTTTCTTCAAATACAGCATTGATAAAAGAAATCAACAAATCTTTAGTTTCTTCTCTACCAAACAAATATTTAAAAAATATATCAGATGTCGGTTTAATGTAAATATCAGCCATTTATATTCCTTTGAGTAAATAATAATATTAATTTGGCTTTATTTCAAGAAAAAAATTGGAAGATTTGAATTGACGCCTTTAGATTTGGATTAATGGTTAAAAGTCACGATGAAAAAACATTTTAGAATTATCTCCAATTTCAAAAATTTTAAAATTAATCTGTTTTTTTCTAAAAATCTGTGGTATTTTTATAGTAACAATCAAATCAAATTCAATTCTTTTTAGGAGAATTTAATGTTAAAAAATTATATTCTGTTAATATTTATTTTGAGTTTTTTATCTCAAATCGCTTGTGGACAAAATAATTCTAATGATGTAAATATAGATAAGGTGAAGGAATTATTTTTACAAGAGTTAGAATTTGAAGCTACTGAGCAGGAAAAAGAAAACTATACAAATTATATAAATCAATCTATATCTGTTAATCAAGAATACGAAGAAAAAAAAGATTCTTTAAAAGATGAAATAAAACAAGGAAAGAAAAAAGAAAAAATAGAAAAGAAAAAACAGAAAAAAAAATTAAGAATTGATTACAAAGCAGAAATAAAAAAAATGAAAAAAGAAACTAAAGAAATCAAACGAAGTTTAAAAGAAGAATACAATAAAAAAATCAATCTATTAGAAGAAAAATATTCTAAAGAAAAAAAAGATATGGATAAAGATAGTACCGAATTTTTACAATTAAAAGAAAACTTTAAAAAAGATAAATTTGATTTAATTACTGAATTTAAAGAAAAACTCGAAGTACTTGGAGAAGAAAAAGATAATTTAAAATTAGAAAAACAACAAATGTATGATGAATACTCTAAAAATAAAAAGAATGTAACAGAAAATTTAAAAAAAATAAATAAAGAATACCTCATACAGAAACAAAAAAGAGAAGATGAGTTAATAAATGAAGAAAACTCATTAGAATTGGCATTAAGAGAAAAATTTAAACAAGATAGAAAATATTATACAGAAGAAGAGATAAGAAAAGATTTATTGGTAAGAATTACTAAATTAAAAGAAATGATAAATAATTTATCGCCAAACGCAATTACTTATGTAACAAACGGTACAAGAATTGCTAAAAATCAACCTGAGTCAAAATATTTTTTTGCAGATAAAAATACTCCAAATAGTTATGGGTATGCACAAGAAGTAGCAGAATTATTAAATTCTAAAGTTGGAATCTTTTTGGATTGGATAGGCGAAAACAATGACAAATCAAGAGTTGATGCTGCATCAAATTTTTATCAAAAAATAAAAAAAGAATTAGAAATAATTTCTATGTCTCAAAATATTTCAGAAAAATCAATACCTATTAATTTGGTTGGTCATAGTCATGGCGGAAATATAATGATAATTGTTGCTAATAAATTAAAAGAAGAAGGCTTTAATGTCCAATTTCTTTTTACATTTGGCACTCCAGTAAGAGAATATCAATTAAAATATGAAATCCCTCATGTTCAACTGTATTCTTATAAAGATCAGTATCAAAAAATAGGTGGCTGGGATTTTGACTTTTTGTGCTTTGATCTAAAATATGAAGGAAGACCAGATCATAAATTTAAAAACGCCATTAATATCAATTTAATATTTTTTCTTGATGATGAGTTGCTTGATTTTTACAAAAATCAATATATTAAAGTTCATTCTAACGCAAATTATTATCACCAAATAACACGATATATTGGTACAATAAAAAAAGTTATAGATGGCGATCTAGTATATAAAGGCAGCTTGTAAATAAAATTGTAAAATAATATCTCATATAAATTTAAGAGGAAAAAATGAAAAAATTTATTATTATATTACCACTTTTATTAACATTCAATTGTTTATTTAATGAAGCTGTAAAACAAGAAAATAAGACATTAACTATCAAAAAAATTGAAACTATCATTGAGAATATCGATTATTCATATTGGAATACTAGCAATTCTAACAATTCTTTATATTATAACTTCTATATTTATTACAATGAAAATGACATAGAGATAAATGATATTGAATATTGTAAATTAAAAGATATGAATGATAGAAATTGGACAATTAATTTAAATGAGTATTTTGATTCTGAAGATAAATATATTGGAGGATATTTTAGATTTTATGATAATGACATTTCGAATAATGGAAGTGTACTAATGCTTAAAGATTTAAGAATAATTATCAAATTAAAAAATAATATAGTTAATTATGATTTAAATATAGATAGCCCAACTAATCCAAATAATGAAAACAGTAATTCTGAATATTTATTTGTTTATAATGAAGATTATAAAGGAAGAATTAATAAAAATTACATATATGCAATAAAACGATCTGAAATTTTAAATAAAGAAAAAAAAGAAAATAATATAAAAATTGAGTTTATTATTGATGATAAAAGAGTAAAAACTGGTAAAATATGGTTTTATAATAAAGAAAATAAATATTCTGCATATTCTAAAACAATGTTTGTAAATGAATATAGTGGAGAAATAGCTAACTTTATAAATAATGGAAAGATATTTAATACTGACGGGAATATTAATATACTTAATATTAAAAATGAAGAAATTCAATATAAAAATAACAGTAAATTTGAGGATATTACTTATTGTCATATAATGTTAAGTGACGATATATATGATAATAAAAAACATTCTAAAAAAGATCCACTTTATAGATCAATTTCTGAAAAGATTGTATTTTAAAAATAACTCGAATATTTTTTGTCTTCTTCTAAAATATGCTTTATCAACCACCTTTGCAAAAAGTATAACAAATCCTTACAAACCAAAGAATCACCTTTTACATATCTGTCTTGAAAATCTCTTACAGTCTTTATAAATTTTTTATGAACAATTTTATGATCTGAATACTCAGGATACTCAATTTTTTTTAATAAATCTTCTTCTTCCAAAAAATGAGTTTCTGAGTATTCAATTAATTTAGCGATCAACTCGCCAACAACTTTTTGTTTTTCGTTGGAATTGATCGCATTATACAAAACATTTATATAAGAAACTAATTGTTTGTGTTGTTTATCAAATTTTTCAATCCCAACATTGTAAGCTTCTTGCCAAATTAATATATCCATAATTACACTATGTTATTTTCCTTATGTTTTTTATCTATTTCTTCTATTAACTTGTCAAGTAAAGCAAAATCTTCTTTTTTGGGATGACCTTTTATAAATACTGGCTCAAATAATTCTACCTTTACATTTGTTAGCATTTCTTTTAATGAGTCTATCATTTTGCCACCCCAACCAAAAGAACCAATAATACCAACAAATTTTGTCTTTGGTCTCAAAAGATTAAATAAATATGTCGCATAAACAGCCGCTGGATGAGGACCTGCCAAAACCATAGGTGAGCCAATAACAACAGTTGATGTGTCAACTAAAGACATTGCAAGCTCACCAATATCTGTTTTTGGGAGGTTGAATGGTTTAACTGTAAAGCCTTTTTCCATAAGACCATCGATTAAATAGTCAACCATTTTTTGAGTGCTTTCATGCATAGAAACAAAAGGAATAACAACTTCTTTCTTAACATTATCAGAAATCCAATCTTTATAACACTCGATGATAAACTTTGGATTTTTATGAATTTGACCATGACTTGGAGCAATCATTTCAATATTTAACTTTTCAACTTTTTCTACATTTTTTCTAATTTGAACTCTAAAAGGCATCATAATTTCAGCAAAATATCTTTTTGCAGAACTATAAATCTCACATTCATTAGAAACAAAAATATCACTTGAGGCAAGATGAGCACCAAAAAAATCGCAACTAAATAAAATTTTATCTTCTTTAAGGTAAGTCACCATTGTTTCGGGCCAATGAACCCATGGAGTCATATAAAATTCTAAAGTCTTATTTCCTAAAGAAATAGTTTCACATTCATTTACAACTTGAAATTTATCATCACTAATTAAAAGTAAATCTTTTAAAAAATCTTTACATTTAGTATTTGTAACAACTTTTGCCATTGGAAATTTTTCTAAAAGGTATGGTAAACTTCCTGAGTGATCTTGTTCTGCATGATTTGCAATTAAATAGTCTATTTTTGTAACATTTATTTTTGCAAGATTGTTAAATAATTCTTCCTTTTTTGCAGGATCAACAGAGTCTATCAAAGCAATTTTTTCACTTCCTTTGATAAGATACGAATTATAACTTGTTCCTTCTGGTAATGGAATAAGTTCATCAAAAAGTTTTCTATCCCAATCCATAGAACCAACGAAATATATATCATCTTTTATTTTTATCGAAGCCATAATTAATTCTCCTTTATAAATTTAT
>MIAN01000102.1:16432-32413 GCA_001829125.1 Spirochaetes bacterium GWB1_27_13
TATAAATTTATCTTTTGTAGCCCCACAGATAGGGCATCGCCAGTCGTCAGGCAAATCATCAAATTGAGTATTAGGCTCAATGCCAGATTCCAAATCTCCTTTTTCTGGATAATACACATAGCCACAAATTCTACATTTTGCTTTTTTCATAGAAATTCCTAAGAAGTAATATATAAAAATATTTTATTTGTAAATAAAAATTTGCTAAGTTTGGTATTTTGTATAAAATAACCACTGATTTATATCAGTGGTTATTATTCAAAGAAATTATTGTTTTTCAAAAGAATCTTTGCCTACGCCACAAGTTGGGCAAACCCAATCGTCTGGAATATCTTCAAATGCAGTACCAGCTTTTATTCCAGAATCTGGGTCTCCAATTGCTGGATCATAAACATATCCACAAACTGTGCAAACATACTTTGCCATTTTTTTCTCCTCATTTTGTTCTTTAGATTTTAATTTAGATTTATCAATATAAGTAGGTGCTGTCTTTGGCGACAATCCCTTCTTTATCATCCTGTAATTTGCATAAGTTAAAGGCTCGCCATCTTGAAGCATTTCACTTTCGACAATTTTTGCAACAAACATCATATGAGTTCCAACATCTACTGTATTTATAACTTCACATTCAAAATATGCAATAGTATTATCAATAACCACAGGAGCCCCTGTTTTTCCTACTTTATATTTTACCTGACTAAATTTATCAATATCTTTCCCTGATTTAAATCCAAAAAGCCCAATAAATTTCATATCAACATCTTGATTTAATATTGCAATTGTAAAAACCTTACTTTGAGCTATATAATCACAAGTTAAATTTTGTTTATTTGTACAAATAGCTAAAGTAGGAGGCTCTGCTGTTGTTTGAAAAACAGTATTTGATATGTGTCCAGTAAATTTGTTATCATTATTCTTAGAACTTACGATGTATAAACCATAACTAATTTTAAAAAAAGCATCAAAATTCATAAATCCTCCGCTTGGTAACCTGCTTCTTTTATAGCAGAAAAAAGTATATTTTTATCTGGTTCGCCAGTAATATCAACTTCTTTAGTTTTTAAATCAACTTTAACTTTTTTAACACCACTTATTTTTTTTACAGCATCTTCCACTCGCTTTACGCAATGCTGACATGTCATATCAGAAACTTTAATTTTCATATAGACTTCCTTTTAGAAAAATATATTAGTAATAATTATTGTATCTTTTGATAAAAAAGTCAAGCTTTTATATTGACAATTGTTCAAATTGTCGTAATCCCTTAAATACTTATCTTTATGAATCTAATCAAATTAGAAATAATGCCAATTTTATTATTTTTTAACCTTTTAGAAGCGTTTAACTATATATCTTGTTAATAGAACTTAATAAATCATCAATCGTAATTTTAATGTTTTTGTATTTTAATATTGACTTTTTTCGATATATCAAGTAAAACACTACCAAAGAATGAATTAACGTCTTTAATGGATTAAATTACCAAAAATTTTTACTTTTTCAATAATTCTATAAATTAAATATATACTAGAAATACGTGTTGATCACTAATAATCCTTGTTAATTATGTTATAAAGTTTAGGAATAATAGATGGATAAAATAAAACAGTACAACTTAGTAACTAAATTATATGAAAGTAATAGGTCTCTTATTTATAGAGCTGATACACAAACTGATCAAAATGTAGTTATTAAAATTCTTAATACAAAATATCCAGATCCAAATGAAATAAAAAATTTCCTTTATGAATATGAGATTACAAAACATCTTTTCGAAGTAGATGGAGTTATTAAAGTCTATCAATTTATAGAAACTAGCAAAATCAAAGCTATTGTTATGGAAGATATTAATGGCATATCTTTCAATCATTATATAAAAAAAAATACAATAGATATAAAACAAATGCTTGATTTTTCAATAAAAATAGTTAAAATTCTACAAGAAATTCACAAAAAAAAGATTATTCATAAGGATATTAAACCTCATAATATTTTATTAAACCCACAAACTAATTCTATAAGAATAATTGATTTTAGCAGTTCTACCCAACTTACAAAAGAAAATATATCTCTTTCAACTATTTCTGAAACATTGGAAGGCTCAATAAACTATATTTCACCTGAACAGACTGGTAGAATGAATAGATTTGTAGATTATAGAACAGATTTTTATTCACTTGGTGTAACTTTCTATGAAATGTTTACTGGTAATTTACCTTTTAAATCTGATGATCCAATAGAGGTATTGCATTGTCATCTTGCAAAAAATCCACTACCTTTACATAAAATAAATAACCAAATTCCACCAACCATATCAAATATTGTACTAAAACTCATGGCAAAAAACGCAGAGGATAGATACCAATCTGAATACGGTTTAATTTTTGATTTAAATACTGCTCTTGATAAATTGAATGCTTCTGATCCCTGTGAATTCCTAATTGGCACAAAGGACATCCCAACAGAATTTAGAATACCAGAAAAAATTTATGGCAGAGAGGAAGAAAAAAAATTATTAATAGACATCTTTCAAAATGTAAGTAGAGGCAATAAAGAAATTGTTTATATTTCAGGAAGCTCTGGGATTGGTAAATCTTTTCTTATTAATGAGTTACAAAAACCTATAACTTTACAAAATGGGACTTTTATTTCTGGAAAATTTGATCAATTCAAAAGAGACACCCCTTATTCAGCGATTATTCAAGCATTTACTGAATTAATAAAAATTATACTTACTGAAAGTGAAGATAAAATTCAAAGATGGAAAGAAAAAATTTTAGATGCTGTTGATACAAATGGACAGATATTGATAAATATAATACCAATTTTAGAATCTTTAATTGGTAAACAACCTATTTTACCTAATATAACATCAGATACATTACAAAATAGATTTAATGTAGTTTTTCAGAATTTTATAAAAGTTTTTTTTAGCAAATACTATTCTATTGTATTATTTATTGATGATCTGCAATGGGCTGATAGTGCAAGCCTTAATCTATTAGAAACAACATTGACAGACCAATCCATAAAACACTTTTTGTTTATTGGTTCTTATAGAGATAATGAAGTAACAAACACACATCCATTTGCATTAATGCTTAAAAAACTTCAAAAAGAAAATATTGACTATAAAGAAATAAAACTTAAAAATTTAAAAATGGATCACATAAATCAATTGTTATCCGAAAGTCTTTATACTTCATTAGAAAATACTTTAGAACTTGCAAAAATTATTAATCAAAAAACCGATGGCAATCCATTTTTTGTAATGGAATTTTTGAAAACTCTTAATGAAGAAAAATTTTTAAAATTTGAAAATGATAACTGGGAATGGAATATTTCAAAAATAAAAAATGCTGGTATTACAGATAATGTAGTTGAACTCATGGCTTCTAAAATTAAGAAACTTTCAAAAGAAACTCTTAATATGATAAAACTTGCCTCCTGCATTGGTGTAAAAATTTATGCTGATACATTAGGGATGATTTACGAAATTTTATTTGAAAATAAAATTATTTCTTCTGATGAAGAAAATTATAATGAATCTGTTTTTAAAAGATTTATTGAGGCTCTAAACGAAGGACTTATAATAAAAATTGATGCTGATTATAAATTTGTCCACGATAGGATTAGAGAAGCAGCATATTCTATAATAGAAGATAATGAAAAAATTAAATATCACTATCAAATAGGTAAAACAATTTTAGAGCATCCAAAAATTCAAAAAGCAGAAATTCGTATTTTTAGTATTGTAAATCAGTTAAATCTAGCTTTTCCTCTATTAACACAAGAAGAAAAAGACCTTCTAATTACTCTAAATCTCGAAGCCGGAAAAAAAGCAAAAGAGTCAGCAGCATACAAATCTGCATTAGAATATATTAGAACAGGTGTTGAGTTGCTGAAAGAAAATTGTTGGGATGAAAAATATTCTATCTCACTTGCATTATATACAGAACTATCAGAGTTGGAATATCTAAATGGAAACTCAGATGAGATGGAAAAAGTATTCTCAATTGTACTAAATAATGCAAAAAATGTTTTTGATAAAACTAAAATTTATGAAATACAAATTTATGCTTATTTCTCATTAAATAAATTAGATAAAAGTGTTAGAGTTGCAATCAAGGCTTTAAACGAATTAGGTGTTCATATTGTAGAAAAACCTTCAAAATTTATTATTTTTCTTGAATTTCTTAAGACTAAATTAAATATCGGTAAAAAATCAATTGAAGACCTTATCAATCTACCTATAATGAAAGACCCTCAAAAACTTGAAGTAGCAAGAATACTTTCATCTGTTGGAGCATCTGCATATCATGCCAAACAAGATTTTTTTATATATAGTACTTTTAAAATTATAAACTTTTCTTTAAAATACGGTAATGCCCCAGAATCTTGTGTTGCTTATACCTATTATGGTTCTGTATTATGTACGATCATAGGAGATATTGAAAATGGCAATATTTTTGGAAAACTAGCTATAAAACTTTTAGAAAAATTTAATACAGTAATTTATAGATCAAGAGTTATTTTTTTGACAAATAATTTTATTTTTCATTATAAAGAACATATTTCTAATTCATTACCACATTTTTTAGAGGCTTTTACAGCTGGCATGAATACAGGAGATCTAACTTATGCTGGTTATGCAGCAAATAAATATCCTTTTCATCTTCTTTTCCTTAATGACAATCTTAATGACGTATGTCATGAGTTTATCAAATTTGGAAAAATTCTTGAAAAAATCAAACAACCCAAACAACTTTTATGGAATAAAATATATTATCAATTTGTGTTAAATCTAATAGGTAAGAGTAACGACAAATTTTTACTTAAAGGTGAAAGTTTTGATGAAGAAAAATCTTTTGAAAATGACGAATTACATGATACAGATTTTTTTCACTTTTATTATTGTAAAATAATTTTAAGTTTCATATTTGGCGATTACGATAAAGCATTAGAATATTCTCTTATTATCAAAGAAAAATATCTCTTATCTGCCAGAGGTAGTTATGTTTTCACAGAATATTATTTATACTCAGCTCTTTCGGCAATAGCAGTACTTCAAACAAAAAAACAATATAAACAAAATAACCAAAAACTTTTAAAATTAGTTAAATCTCACTTAAAGTTAATAGAAAAATGGACCTTTTTCAATCCTATTAATAATCAAGGAAAATACTATCTTTTAAAAGCTGAACTTGCTGTTTTTCAGAACAAATCTGAAGAGGCAGAAAAGTTTTATAACAAAGCAATAGAACATTTTAATAAAAATAAATTTTTACTTCAAGAATCTATTGCCAACGAAAGATTTGCACTTTTTTTATTCTCTAAAAATAAATATAAATATGCAATGATTCATATAAAAGAATCTTATTACTGTTATAATAAATGGGGAGCAAAAGAAAAAACAAAAGAATTAAAAAGAGAATATCCAGAGCTTAAAGAAAAAGTAAAAATGGACTCTAGTTCTATTAGCACAAGTACAAAAAATGCAAGTACAAATGATATTGATATTTATAGTATTATTAAAACATCTCAGGTAATATTCGGCGAAATTGAAATGGATAAACTTTTAAACAAAGTAATGAAAATTTCAATAGAAAACGCAGGAGCTGAAAGAGGAATTTTACTTCTATATGAAAATGACAAATTATTTGTTGAAGCAGAAGACAATATAAACAATAATAATATTATATTAGAAAAAATTAATTTTGAAAATTATGATAGAATTTCTTCCGAAATCGTTCGTTATGTTATAAAAACACAAGAAAATCTTATATTAGGTAATGCTATTGAGGAAGGAATTTTTACAAATACTGAATATATTCAAAAAAATAAACCAAAATCTATACTTTGTGCCCCTATAATAAAACAAAGCAATGTGATAGGAATTTTGTATCTTGAAAATAATATATCTGTAAATACTTTTACACATCAGAGATTAGAAATATTAAAACTTATGTTTTCACAGATGGCTATTTCTATCGAAAATGCAAAACTGATAGAAAATCTCAAAGAAAAAGAACGACTCAAGCAAGAAATGGCAATAGCAGAAAGAATTCAAACATCTCTTTGCCTTCCAGCCCCTTTTATCGAAGGATTTGATATAGCCGTTGAAATGAAACCTGCAGCAGAAGTCGGTGGAGATTATTATGACATTATTTTTGACAAAAAAAAGTATCCTTGGTTTGCCATTGGAGATGTAGCAGGTCATGGGGTTACAGCTGGTCTTATTATGATAATGGCAGAGACCTTATTTAATGCTTATATAAAAGACAGTGAAGATGCAGACCCCAAAGACATTATTGTAAAAGTAAATAAAATTCTTTATGGAAATATATATGAAAGATTAAAAGAAGACCATTTTATGACAATGTTGTTCCTTAAATATAATGGAAACGGTAATTTTGCTATGAGTGGATCACATAATCCTATTTTAATTTATCGAAAAAATTTACAAAAAATTGAAAAAATTGAACTTAATGGTATTTATCTTGGTCTTATACCTAATATAGAAACAACCACTCTATCATTAAACTTTAATATCGGTATTGGTGATATTCTTCTTCTCTATACTGACGGGCTTATCGAAGCAAAAAATAAAGAAAATAAATTCAATGATTATCAAATTGTAGAAAAAATTCTTATGGAAAACTCAGAAAAAAGCTCAACCCAAATAAAAGATATGTTAATGCAAGAAACTTTAAACTGGTGTGACAATAACCCAAGTGATGACATAACATTAATAGTAATAAAGATGATTTAATAAACTAAATTTCGATTTAGAATTTTAAAAACTTTAGCCAGAAAATTTTCATATAGAAACAAGGTGATAAAGACACCTTATTTCTATAGGATATTTATTTAACAAGCACAGCTTTAATTCTTCTAACGCCAGCAGAAGAAGCTTCTTCTTTTTGGATTTTAAATCCACCCAAATCAGAAGTATTAGTAACATGTGGACCACCACAAACTTCCATCGAAAAATCGCCAATTGTATAAACTTTAACTTGTTGTTCGTATTTATCAGTAAATAAAGCAGTTGCTCCTTTTTTCTTTGCATCTTCGAGAGTCATTACATCCATTGTTACTGTTAATTTTCTTTTAATTTGTTCATTTACAATGTCTTCAACTTTTTTTAACTGATCAGGAGTCATTTTTTCAGTATGTGTAAAATCAAATCTCAATCTTTCTGCTGTAATATTTGAGCCTTTTTGATTAACATGTTCACCAAGTACAATTTTTAATGCTTTATGTAAAAGATGTGTTGCTGTATGAAGTTTTGTTGTTTCTTCTGAGTTATCGGCAAGCCCACCTTTAAAACTTTGAGTTTGTGCTTGTTGTGATAATTCTCTATGTTTGAGAGAAGCTTCTTTAAAACCAGCTTCATCAACTTTTAAACCTTTTTCTTCAGCAAGTTCTTTTGTAAACTCATAAGGAAAACCATAAGTATCATAGAGTTTAAAAGCAAGTCTTCCAGAAATTGTATCTTGTTTATTCTCAATTAATTTTGGAACAATTTTTTCAAACTCATGAATGCCTTTTTCAAGAGTTTCTTCAAATTTATTTTCTTCTCTATCGAGTTCTTCGTAAATTCGTTTTTCATTAATTTTTAACTCTGGGTAGAATGGGTGCATCATTTCAATAATTACTTTTGCTATTTCTGATAAAAATGTTGGCTTAATACCAAGTTTTTTACCATATCTTATCGCTCTTCTAATCAATCTTCTCAAAACATAGCCAGCTCCAACATTTGATGGAGCTACACCTCTTTGGTCTCCTATGATAAAAGTAGAAGTTCTTGAATGATCAGCTATTATTCTAATTGCTTTTGTTACTTCATCACTTTCCCCATATTTCTTACCAGAAAGTTCTTCAATTTTTGTAATGATTGGAGTAAAACTTTCTGTATCATAAACTGTTCTTTTGCCAGAAAGCATTGCAACTGTTCTTTCAATACCCATTCCAGTATCAACATTTTGTTGTTTTAATGGAACGAATGTTCCATCTGGATTTTTGTTGTATTGCATGAAAACATCATTCCATATTTCAAAAAATTTACCACAGCCACAGCCAGGTCCACACTCGGCAGAACAATCCTCTTTACCAGTATCAATAAACATTTCCGTATCAGGACCACAAGGACCTGTGTTACCAGCAGGACCCCACCAGTTATCTTTTTTTGGTTTATAATGAATTCGTTCACGTGGAATACCAAGGTCTGCCCAATAAGATGCTGACTCTTCATCCCTTGGAGCATCATTATCCCCTTCAAAAACTGTTACATGCAAATTAGTTATATCAAAACCCAAAATTTTTGTCAAAAATTCAAACGACCAATTAATTGCTTCTTTTTTGAAATAATCCCCAAGCGACCAATTGCCAAGCATTTCAAAAAATGTAAGGTGTGATGCATCACCAACATCGTCAATATCACCAGTCCTAATGCACTTTTGATAATTAACAATTCGTTTTCCCTCTGGGTGATCAAGTCCCAACAAATAAGGAACGAGTGGGTGCATGCCAGCAGTTGTAAATAAAACTGTTGGGTCATTTTCTGGTATTAAAGAAGCAGATGCTATATGGCTATGCCCTTTAGTTTTAAAAAAATCTATATATTTTTTTCGTAATTCTCTAAAGTCCAATTTATACTCCTATTACTCAAAATTTTTACCCGCCAATCGAGTACAATCACCAAATTATACAGATTATGTAAAAAATTAAATCTGTGTTAATCTGTGACAACCTGATTTAATCTGTGTTATAAATATTGTTTTCTATATTCTTCTGCTTTTTCATGAAGAATATCGATTTCTTCCATTATATTATCAACAATATATTGTTTAATATTCTCTTTATCATCTGCTGCAAATTTTGTTTGTGATGTACTGAGATTAGTAATGTATTCTTTTGCACTCTTTACTTCACCAAAATTAAACACCAATACATCTTCCAAAAATTGTTCTCGTGTCATATCTTCATGGTCACGAGGAGGCATATTATTACCATTTATTGACGCACAACAAAAATAATCAAAAGAGTTTAAATAACTTGTTGTTTCTTTAATCCCTTTTTTAGTTTCTGGTTGCCATGGTCTATATCGAGTACCAGCAGGATACATAACAAAAATTTGATTTTTATTTCTAAGCTCTGCAATTTTTCTTGTTGCTCTCATATTTATTTTTTTTGCAAGTTCTACTTCTTCTCTATGTTTATCATCTGTCATTTTTTCTAATGACCTAATTGGGTATATTACAACTCTTGTAAACATTTCAGTATATAGCTTAACCAAAGAATTTTGATTTAATTTTACTCCAGCAACAAAAATAAATTTCTCAAAAATTTCTTTCAATTTTTCATTTGGATGATCATAAAATCTTGCAAATAAACTTGGAACATCTAAATTTGATACATGTTCAGATAACACTATACAAGATTTGCCTTGCTCAGCAAGTTCATTTAATTTTAGAATATTTTCAACACCTAAAACATTACTTCCTTTTAGATGCCCTATTCTCACACTGTCAAGTAATATATCTCTGTTTGCAGTATGTGCCACCTGATAAACATTATCTGGTGTAATGTGACAATCCTCATTCATTCTTGAATTGTGCATCATTTTTTTGGTATATTCAAAAAACTTCATTGTTTTATCTTTATCAGATACTATGTGCATATCAAACCTCTTTTAGTTTTTATAAGACGGATTAAAACCGATTATATAACACAGATTAGCACAGATTAAAATTATTAACGCTGATTATAATGGTTTTATTTAGTTATTAATCTGTATCTATCGTGCCACAAAAAAGAAATATACATAAAAATTTTTTATTTGTCAAAAAGTTTAATTAAAAATTAATAAGTTAAATTATAGGATTAATTGACATTTTAGACCTGTCTGGTCTTTAAATTTATTCCAACGCTTGAAGGGTTTTTTCTATCCTTGCTTTATAATCCAAAGCTTCTTCATTTGTTGTATCAATTGCAAGTACTGCTTTAAACATTTTTAGAGCCTCTTCATATTTTAGACTATTATAATTTAATATAGCATCTCCCATAAGATTGTCCACAAGCAATTTTATTTCTTGATTAATTTTTGCTTCAAGTTGTTGCCCTTTCGTATTATTATTCAAAGATAGATATTTTTTTATTTCTTTTTTAGCTTGTGCATACTGTTTATTTTGAAAAGCAGTTAGTGCGTTGTTATAATATATCAGTATTTTTGCTTCCATATTCTGTTTTTCTTTCTCTTTTTGTTCTTTTACTAATTTTGTTCGCTCAGAAATTGATTGATCAATAATATCTCTTGCTTCTTTTGAATTTGGTGAAATATCTAATGCTAATTTGGCGTTATTTATTGCATTATTATATTTTTTTTCATCAAATTGTTTTTTTGCTAAAGCAATTATTCTATTAAATTCATCTAATTTTAATTTATTGATTTGTTCTGTAAATTCATTTATATTAACATTATCTGAATGTATTAAAATTATTTTTCTTAATTCTTGCTCTGCTTTTATAAAATTTTTGTCAGATAAAAACTTTTTTAGTTTATTTTCAGTTTCGATTATTGCATTATTAACTTCATTTTTATATTTATTAAAAAAGTCAACAGTTTCAGTATTAGATTTATCTACTTGCCTTACAATACTGTACTCAATAGAAGCATTTATAAAATCTTTTTTATCTAAGAATCTTTTTGCATTTGCAAGCTTATTTTTTTTGATAGACTCAATACTTTGAGTAATTGTATCTATTAAATCATTAATTTCATCAGTTCTTTCTTTGTCAAGTTTTGAAACCCAACCAAATTCTTTAAGTAAAAAATTTAATTTTCCTATATCACCATTACTTAAAGCTGTTTGATATTGTTCATTTAGGTAGTTAAATAAAAACTCTGCTTTTTTGTTATCTGGTATTTTTTCATACCAATTTTCTACTTGTTTTTGGTTTGTAGTACAAGAAATAGACAAAATTAAAATAAAAAGATAAATAAATTTTTTCATATCAATCTCCTAAAAAATATAAACTTTTATGTTTTTTTGCTTGCCTTTTACTTGAATTGTACTTTCTTCACCTTTTAATTCTGTTTTTATTTTAGAAAAAGCTTGTTCTGAAATTACAACTTTTCCAGCTGGTGAAAATCCACAAAGTCTTGCACCAAGATTTACAGTATCCCCAATTGCAGTCCAATCCAAATAATCACCAGAACCTATTGACCCAACAATTGCTTCACCAAAATTTATACCAATACCAATTTGAAGTTTTTCATCTTTACCATTATTAAATTTTTCAAGTTCCTTTTGAATATCTAACGCTGCCTTAAAAGCCTCCTTAGGAGTAGAAAAAGTAGCCATAATTTCATCACCAACAAACTTATCAATATCACCTTGATACTTTTCTATTACAGCAACCTGAATATCAAAAATAGCATTTAAATTTTTTACTACAACCAATGGATCATGATTTTCTGAATATGTTGTAAAACCTCTAACATCAGAGAAAAATACAGTTATATTTTCTCGTCGTGGTTCTTTACTGTACTCGCCTGTTTCTACTTTGCTTATCATATCGGCAGTTGATTTTGAAACATATTTTTCCATGTGGAGTTTTTCACGCCATATTCTAATCATTGAGTTAAATTCACTTCCCAAAACAGCAATTTCATCTTTGCCTGATACAGGAACTTTCATATCGAGATTACCAGAGGCAACTTGTTTTACAGCATTTGTTAAATATATTATTGGTTGAATGATTATCTTTGTATAAAATTGGATTATAAAGAAGGAAATTATCAAAACAAACAAAGCTATTGATAAAGCAATTATGATAATTTTTAAAATTTCTTTTTTAATGAACTCTAACGAAACAGAAGCAATTATATTACCATAAAATCCAAATTTATCACCAATTGGTATTATAATTGGGAAAATAATAGTATAAGATACCGAACCATCAATAAAAATTGATTCTGTTAAAGCACTGAGAGGATAAGCTTCTTTTTTTGATAAAGCAAGACTACCAAGTCGTACTTTTCTTATTAAAAGTTCCATTTGTCTTTTATATTCATTTATTTTAGTCTCTATTATAATAGAATCATTAGAATTTTCTATATTCTTTAATTTATCTTCTAATTTTAAAATTTCACTATTAATTAATTTGGCATTGTTAGGAAATCTTTCTATATCTTTTTGATACCTATCAAGTTGTTTTTTTATTTTACCTTCGAGAGTAGAAAAGTTCTTATAATCATCATAAATTCTTCCAATTTCTGTAGCATTCGAGTTAGCTATAATCTTTCCTTCTCTATCAAGAACAGATATAAAAATCGCATCTTTCCAGTTTCCTTTTATAACAGCAATACTTTGTTGTAATTTTATCACAAAATCCCTTTTTTCTTTATCATCACCTGTATAATAAAGAGGAAAATTACTACCCGCAGTATATGCAATAATAGAAATCGCATTTTTTGTAGAATCCTTAGATAAATTTGTAAGAGAATTTATTTGAATCTGTGTTAATGGCAAAACTAAACATATTGTCAATACAATAACAAGAAGTATCATTAGAAGAAGAAATTTAGTTTTCATTTGTAAGTCCTTACATATTTTAAAGTGATTTTGGATAGATATGCTCAATTTATATTATTATTTAAAATCTTTTTTTTGTCAATACAAGAGTTTATATAATTTTTTTAGATTTAATACTAATGAATGTCTTACATTTTTTATTTGCTTTTCTTAATTTATATTTATATAGAGATCGAGTTTCCATCAACTGTTAATAAGTTTATAGGTTTACGAATTTAAGATATATTTTAGAATTCTATTGACTTTAATTATTTAAATAACTAAAATTAAATCAACTTAGTAATTAATTGTAATTAGAAAGGAATTTTATAATGAAAGGTGTATTTTTTGCATCAATTTTTATTTTATTTATTTTTTTTATAGGTTGTCCGACTCCAGTAGATACATCTACAACTACGACTACAACAAGTACTTCAACAACTACTATTCCAACTACAACTACAACAAGTACTTCGACTACTACTATTCCAACTACAACTACAACAAGTACTTCGACTACTACTATTCCAACTACGACTACAACAAGTACTTCAACAACTACTATTCCAACTACGACTACAACAAGTACTTCAACAACTACTATTCCAACTACGACTACAACAAGTACTTCGACTACTACTATTCCAACTACGACTACAACAAGCACTTCAACAACTACTACTACAATTGGAACTGGAAAAATAAATTTTACCCTTACTGGTGGTAAAGGCGATCTTACTACTGATGAATATAGAAATAAAAATTTCTATATTAAAGTTTTTAATCAAGGAGCTGATTTTAAAACAGCAACTCCAATTATAACTGCAAGTACCATTATTACAACAAATAATTTTGAATCTTTAAACATTCAAACATCTATTATTAATAATGGAATATATGATTTACAGTTATGGATTGATAAAAATGGAGATAATACTATTGATTATAAGGATTTGATTGGAAAAAAAACGAATATAACTGTTAACGGTGATACTGTTGTAAATGCTTCTGCTGCGATTATAAAAATAACTATTACTAATGTTACTGGAAATGCAATTGGAAAATCTTTTGGCGTTGGTATATTTAATGAAGGAGAGACAAATATTGATAACACCCACGCTGTGGAAGGAAATGCGTTTACCGTTAATAGTGGAAGTACTTCATTCACTTTTTCAAGGACATTTTTAGAAGGAGCTGGGTACTTCATTTCTGGTGGTCTCGATTATAATGGAGATTATAATTATGGTAATTCGGGAGATAAAGTTATGGCTTCGGTATCAAGTGTTATTCAATTAATAGGTGGTAATATTAACGAATTTATTGTGGATTACACTACATTTGTTGATGTACCAAATTAAAATTAATAAGCAAAAAGACTGCTCTCTAATATCGATTGCAGTCTTTTTTTTAAAATTTTAAATGAGTTAAAATCAGACGAGTTGAGTTAGTCAAAATTTTTAGCATAATTTTGACTATTACACATTATTTTAATAAGTTTATCAATAGATTTATCTATTTAAATTGCATTTTATTCGCAATATTCGTTGTAAAATCTATATTTATATTAAAATAACTCAAAACTCAAAAGCCCCCATATCAATAACATCTTTAACTACCCTATTTGCTTTATTAGACTTATGATAATAGATATATTGTGGATTTAGATTAAAAGTATCATAGTATCCTGCATCACTTCCGCCATTAATTGGACTTGCCCCAGTTACGAGTTTATAATCATAGTTATCTTTATCAGCAAATATTGCATTCTGAGTTGCTATATTGGTAGCCTGAGAAATATTATTCGTTGCTATTCCAGCATAAACTTCCCCTACCCCATAAAAAATATTATTTACACTTTTTAGGACAGTGGTAGAATCTAAATTAACAAAATATCCACTTCCTTTATCATTAACAATTGTGTTATTAATAAGGAAGAAATTATTATTTCCATTAGTTATTCCTTCTCTACCATAACTAATTATCGAATTATTTTCTGCGTTTATTCCTTGCTCAATAACATTACCGACAACAAAAGAAAGCCCTCCGTTTGGAATATCTATTTGGTAACTTGCAGTCCCTTCTTTTTCGTCCATAATTCTATTGTAAAGGATATAATTGTTGAATGCACGGGTTTTTAGGTTGTGACCAATTTTTGTATGGTGAGAATAATTGTATTGGAAGGTTAATTTTTTCACATGATTTATATATAGATTATGAGTATAACCATCACCATAACCATTACTGCTAAACTCAGAATATTCTATAAGTATCTCGCTATTGCTATTGTCAGATGTTAAAATACCATTTTGGTTATCCTCAAAATAACAACTTCTAACTGTAAGATTAGCACCTTCTTGACGGATACCAGCACCATTATTATCTGGTACTTTTGCACCAGAAAATCTTATATTCTCTACTGTGGTATTAGTGCCTTTTATAACCCAAATAGCCTTGCCTTCTGCACAAGTCCCATTTGATTTTAGGTGAGCAAAACCACCATTTCCTATTATTATCAAATTATTTGCAGTCCATGAGGTTGCATCGTTCTCATAATCACCTGGTTCTATTTTTATCAAGTCTCCATCCTTTGCAACACTTGACGCCTCACTTGGTTTTTTATAAGTATGATTCGCACCAACCATTATTACATTCCCTTGATAGTTAGAATATTTAGATACATCTGTCAAAGGAATACCTTGATCCCATGGAATCGTTGTAGTTGTAGTCGTTGTAATTATATCTATCGTTGGATTATGAAAATTTTCTCCTTCCTCAGTATTTATAGTAGAGTTTTCTCCATCAATTTCATAAGCACCTATATCAAGTTTATTATTGGTATCTCTTTGTTTTCTACTACAAGGATGAACATAATGAAACTTAGGAATAAGTGAAAAACCATAAGTATCAGAACAATCAATCCCATTATCTTTTGTGTAACTATCTGGCTTTGTCCTATAATCAAAATTAGCCTTATCAACTAAAGGGCTTTCTGTAACAACTTTATTACTCGCAGGATAATTTTTTCCATTATAATGATCTAACGAGTTTGTATAAACCAAATTATTCTGTAAATCAACTGTCGCATTATTTGAGTAATACGCTTCATATACTCCGTGTAGAATATTATTGTAAATTTTTACATCGGTTCCAGATTGTGCTAAAACCATAACACCTTTATAATATGAATATGGTAATTTTCCATCATCATTAAACAAATAATCATTCACAATAGTATTATTTACAACATAAAGTTTGTTGTTATGCCCTTCAATTCCTTCTCCTCCAAAATGTATAATGTTATCATTTTTATTTTTCATTCCTTGTTGAATATAATTACCAATTATGTAAGAAAGTCCACCATTGGGTAAATCAATCTGAAAACTTGCACTTCCATCAACCTCAT
>MIAN01000103.1 GCA_001829125.1 Spirochaetes bacterium GWB1_27_13
ACAGGTAGGAAGCGGAACTTTTATTTCTTATAAAAAAATAGATGTAAGCGAAATTGAGCTAAAAAAGAAGGCAGACGAAATTTGCGGAAAATTCTTGCAAGAGATTAGTAGTTTGGGTATAGATAAAAATGAGGCAATTAATATACTCAAAAATTTTAAGGAGGATGAGTAGTGTTTAGTTTTAAAAACGATAAAAATTACTTAATTAAGAATGTTATTAAGAAACAATTTGAGAAAGATTTAGCTATAAATCCAATAAATACACTGATTTTTATATCTTTTGCTTTAATTGGGTTTGTTATGTTCTTTATGAATAACAAGGTTAATCTTAAGGATTTCGTCATCTTAGTCTGTTTTCCTTATATTTTTATGCTTATAATTATCTTTCTACCAAGGTGGGAGGCTATAATTAAATTTTGTTTTTTGACTATTTTTGTATTGTTTTGGTTTAATGGAGTAAGTTCTTTATACTACTCAATCTTTATATGTATAGGAGCGTTAATATCGCCTATGATACAAATAGCAAAAGAATGGGAACGAGCAATTGTTTTAAGATTTGGTAAATTCAGAAAAGTAAAAGGACCTGGACCTTTTATTTTAATACCATTTATAGATTCTGTTACTAAAATTGTGGATTTAAGGATTAGAGTTACTGATTTTGTGGCAGAAACAACGCTTACAAAAGATAGTGTCACTGTTACTGTCGATGCTTTGTGTTTTTGGCTTGTTTGGGATGCAGAGAAGGCTATATTAGAAGTAGAAAATTATATCGAAGCAGTAGTTTTATCAAGCCAAACTGCCCTAAGAAATGCTATTAGCATGAATACGCTTTCTGTCTTACTCGAACAAGGAGATAATATAGAAGAAATTGTTAGAAAAGAAGTTGATAAAAAAACAACTGAATGGGGAATTACAATTTCTCACATAGAAATTACTGATATTCAAATCCCAAAAGAGTTACAAGATAGTATGAGTAGGCTTGCTCAAGCAGAAAGAGAAAAAAATGCAAAAATTGAGATAGCAGAAGCAGAAATAGAAGTTGCAAAAAAACTTAGTGAGGCATCAAAATATTATAAAGATAATGAAATTGCCATGAAACTAAAAAGCTTAAGCGTTTTATCAGAAGGCTTAAAAAATGGAAACTCTACACTGATATTACCAACAAATATTGTAGAAAAAATTGACGGCTCAGATGTTTTTGGTTTAAATGCAGTGACCGAAGTTTCAAAACTAAAAAGGGATCAAAAAAGCGTTGAAGATAAAAATTAAACAGAACTAAATTAGGTAATTATTTTATATTTTTTTATAGAGGAGAGAAAAATGAGCATCATTCAAACTAAGGATTTATTTAAGGATTATGAGGTAAATAAAATTGTTGTAAATGCACTTAGAGGTGTAACAATTGACTTTACTCAAGGAGAATTTACTGCAATTGTAGGACCATCTGGTAGTGGAAAATCTACACTCTTGCATTTAATAGGTTGCCTTGATAAACCAACAAAAGGCGATGTGGTTGTTGATGGAGATAGTATTGCTAACCTTAGCAAAAACGAATTAGCATACTTACGAAGAGAAAAAATTGGTTTTATATTCCAAGCTTATAACTTGATACCAGTATTAACTGCATTAGAAAATGTTTCTTTTCCATTAACTCTTTTAGGACATAGCCCAAAAAAAGTTAGAGACCTATCTTACTTTGCACTAAAAGAAGTTGGACTTGAAGGTATGGAAAACAGGAGACCAAAAGAATTGTCTGGTGGTCAACAACAAAGAATTGCAATCGCAAGAGCATTAATAAAAAAACCAAAATTAATCCTTGCAGACGAACCAACAGCAAACCTTGATTCTAAGATAGGTGCAGAGATATTAGAACTTATGCTTAAATTAAATCAAGAAGAAAAAACAACATTTGTATTTTCTACACATGATAAAATGGTTATGGATTATGCAAGAAGATTAATTTTTATTAGGGATGGTAAAATAACGGAGGAGCAAAGAAAATGAAAGAAAAAGTAAAAATAGATTATTTTGGCTTATCACTTCGTAATCTTGGAAGGCATAAAGTCAAGACTATAATAACATTAATAGCAGTTGCTGTTGGTGTTTTAGCGTATGTTTGGATGGATGCTTGGCTTTTAGGTATGAATATTGATTCTAAAAGAAATTTAATAAATTACGAGACTGGTTCTTCTAAAATTTACGCAAAAGCTTATTTTAACAAAAAAGATGAACTTCCTATGTATGAAAGTTTTACTAATTATCAAGATATTATAAAAAAACTTAATGACAATGGTTTTAATGCATCTCCAAACTTTGTATTTGGCGGGAGTCTTTTGAGTCCAAAACAAGAAGTACCATTTTTGTTTATAGGACTTGATCCAGAACTTGAAAAGAAAACTTTAAGTTATTACAAGTTTGTTAAAGAGGGAACCTTTGTAGAAAAAGGTCAATTTAAAATACTTATTGGGGAACGTGGAGCAGAAAATCTTGGCGTTAAAGTAGGTGACAGTGTTAGACTCAGTACTGTAATTGATAAAAAAGACGAAAATGGCAAAATTAAACATATAAATCAATTGATAGAGTTAATAGTTGGTGGAATAGTAAATTCCCCAAACCCAAAGACAAATGGAAATATTGGCTATCTTCCACTTGATATTTTACAAGATGAAAT
Organism: Spirochaetes bacterium GWB1_27_13; assembly: GCA_001829125.1. Classification (GTDB taxonomy): domain Bacteria; phylum Spirochaetota; class GWE2-31-10; order GWE2-31-10; family MWDO01; genus GWC1-27-15. The sequence continues at coordinate 2,672 of MIAN01000103.1, forward strand.
GGGGCTTTTGTTAGAAGGTCATATAATCCAAATTTGTATTAGAAAAGCAGATGTTTCTGAGAGTGCTTTACCAAATAACACAGAGTCTGTTTTGAAAGTAAAACAAATCTTAGGAGATACACTAAGACCAGAACTTACTATTGTAGACTGGGCAACTGATGCCAAAGATTATATAGCTGCTTCCAATGGAGATAATGTTTCAAATAGAGTAATGTTAATATTTTTATTTATAATTGTGTTTATGGGTATTGCAAATACTATGCTTATGGCTGTAATCGAACGAACTAAAGAAATTGGAATGCTTCGATCTATGGGGCTTTTAGACCATTCTGTTATAATATTATTTTTGTTTGAGGCTGGTTTAATTGGGTTTATAGGTTCGCTAATTGGCAATATAGCTTCTATCCCACTAAATTATTTTATGGTTACCTATGGAATAGATTATAGCGAAATGGCAAAACAGATGAATGGTAATTTTGGTTATAGGATAACAGCGATATTTAGATCAGCATGGAACTTTCATACAATGATTGCTTCTGTAATAATTTGTACAATAGTAAGTGCTGCAATGGCTTTTTTACCAGCTTTAAAAGCTGTAAAAATGTCAGTTGTTGAGACATTAAGGTTTGAATAGGAGAATATTATGATAGAGAAAAAAAAAGGTGGGCTATTGTATCTTGTTATGATAGCTTATAGAAATATTTATAGAAATAGAAGACGTTCTATATTATGTATGGTCGCCTCAGCTTTAGCTGTGTTTTTTATAATATTTATGTTGGGTTTTTCTGCTGGAATGGTTGATAGTATAGTTGATGTTGTTCAAACTTTTGAGACATCTCATATTGTAGTAACAACAAAAGATTTTGATGCAAAAAAGGACTTTTATCCAGTACAATACCCAGTCGAATTTCAAGATAGATCAATAGAAGAAGAAATTCAATACATAAAATCAATCGAAGGTGTTAATAAAGTTTTTCCTCGAATTAGTGCTTTTGCAACATTAACTAACAGTATGGCAAAACATGCCGTAATATGGGGTATAAATATTCAAGAAGAAATTAACTTCCAAAATTTTAATAAAACCAAAAAAAGTAGTGGTTTGCAAGAAGGAAGATTCCCAGAAGATGGTGGAAAAAATGAGTGTGCAATAGGTATTAATCTTGCAAAAAAGATGGGTGTAAAAATAGGTGACAAAATTTATATGAAAATAATTTCAAGCCAATTTTCGGATAAATTTTATAGTCCTAAAATTGTTGGACTAATTGATTTTGATTACAAACAAATGAATGATAATTTTATTGTAGTTCCTTTTGAAAAATTGCAAAGAATTACAACTTTGCAAGATAAAACTCAAAATATATATATATATTTAAAAAACAAGAAAGAAACTAACTCTATTATGCAAATATTGAGAGAAAGATATAAAGATAGTGATATTATAGTTAAAGATTGGAAATCAAATTACTTTGTTAATATGATAGAACAATTTAAATTTATTTATGCAATTACATTTTCAGTTTTTGTAATAATTGCCTCATTTTTAATAATAAATACTATAATAATGATAATTCACGAACGAATTAAAGAAATTGGTATGATGGGTGCTTTAGGGATGCAAAGAACTGAAATTGTCAAAGTATTCTTTTTTGAAGCTCTCTTTTTGAGTCTTTTTGGTGCTTTTATTGGTGCTTTAGTAGGTGGTATTGCCACTGGAATAGGCTCTATCTTTCCTATGGACTTAAATACATTTACAGGTGGTGGAATGGAAATGCCTATGGCGAATACATTGTTTATTAAATTTGATATGTCTATAATTCTTTTTGGTTTTTTTTATGGACTTGGTTTATCAGCATTATGTACTATATTTCCATCATTAAAGTCAGCATTTATCGAACCTGTTGAGGCTTTAAGAAGATAGAATGATAGTCAGATAAATTACTTGGATGGATTAATTTAACTGAGAAAATATCTCACGGAGGATGCAAAGGTATAAAGAAAAAGAATTTTGGATTTTTTTTTCATTCTTTTTTTTGTGTTCCTTGTGACTTCGTGAGATATTTTACTACAAAGAGTAAAATAATATAGTGTCAATTTTCCCTATTGTTTTTATTTTATAAAAATCACTCCATAATTTTGTTTTGTTTTTTTATACCAACTATTAACTGATTTTAGCGATAAAAAATATTATTTTTTAAATTTATTGAAGTTTTTAATCAGAATATTTTCTTTATCGTATTTTTTTTATGCCATTCGTGGTTTAAATTAATTTTTGATGCGATATTATTCTGAGTGCCCTTTTAGAAACGATTTGGTATAACATAAAGTGTTTTTTATTAAGATTTTATTCCATTCTTCGTGAACTTCGTGTTTTATCTAAGATTTATTTTATTAAATCGAAATTCGTGTTATTAACCATTTTTAGCGATATGTATTATTTTTTTTAAATACAAAATATTCTTTTGTGTTTAGATTTAAAATTTCAAAAAATTCTCACAAAAAAGAATAGAAAATTTATTAAAATTGTAATATAATATAATCTATGTTAAAAAAAGCTATT
>MIAN01000104.1 GCA_001829125.1 Spirochaetes bacterium GWB1_27_13
AAGTTGTTGACGAAGGATTGACTAAAAAAGTATTCTATAAAGAAGATGATGGAAGTGTTTGGATAAATAATGAAGATGTTGGGCTTGATAAAAAAGCAGTGTTAAGAGGTGATGGAACAAGTATTTATATTACTCAAGACTTGGGAACTGCGATTAAAAGGCAAGAAAAATTTGGTTTTAATAGGCTTATTTATGTCGTTGGATCAGAACAGATTTATCATTTTAAAACACTTTTTGAAATACTGAAAAAACTTGGCAATAAATGGGCAAATGATTGTTTTCACCTTTCTTATGGAATGGTAAATTTACCTGAAGGCAAGATGAAAAGTCGCGAAGGAAAAGTCGTTGATGCTGATAATCTTATGGAATTACTCTTTGATATGGCAAAAGATGCGATTAATGAAAAACAAAAAGAATTGTCTGATGCAGAAAAAGCAGAAATTGCAAAAAAAGTATCACTATCGGCATTAAAATATTATTTGCTAAATTTTTCTACTATTAAAGACGTTATGTTTATACCTGAAAAATCAATTAGTTTTGATGGAAATACAGGTCCTTATTTACAATACACGACAGCAAGGATTAATTCGTTACTTTTGAAAGCAGGAAATTATTCTCAAACAAATATTTCTGAAAGTGATTATAATTTTAACTCTGATGAATGGAATGTAATTTCATATTTACTTGATTTTACAGACTCTATAACAAAATCATGCGAAAATTATGCTCCTGTAGAGATTTGCACTTATTTATACGAATTAGCTAAACTTTATAACAAATTTTACCACGATAACCAAATTTTAAATCAAGAAGAAAAAGTTAGAAATATCAGACTCTTAATTTCACAAGCAACTCTAATTACTTTAAAAAATGGACTTAACTTATTAGGTATAGAGCCATTAGAAAGAATGTAAAATTTAAAAACTGCCAAAAAATTTAGATTTAATCTAAAACTTTTTGGCATTTCTTTTTATAGTATATAAAATCAATTGTTTTTGTAGTAAATAAAATTTTAAAAATATTAATATTTTAAAAACTATAGATTTTTTTATTAAATTAAGAAAAAGACAATTAATTTTTTAAAAAATTCAATTTATTATTGAAAAATAAAAAATATGTAATATTATTAAGATGTTAAATGTTTTTTTTATACAGTTTTTTTTAAAAAAATTTACATTTAAGATTATTTAAGAAGATAGTAATAATTATGAAACTAATAAATAAGTACTTTTTTAATACAAATTATTTATATTTTTTCCAACCACTTTCGACTACTCTAGAGAAATCAATCTCAAATTATTTATGGTTATATTTTTTTCAATATAAAAAAAATTAATTTTTAGTGAGGAGAATTTATGAAAAAGATTTTTACTTTCCTTTTCTTTATTTCTTTATTTTTTGTTTTTTTAATAGGTTGTCAACAACCAACAACAGAAACAAAGACTGTAACATCGAGTTCTGGAACATCTGCTGGGACACCAACAAAACCAGAATATCCATATCCAATGGATAAAGCAAAAGATGTTCAACCATATCAAATCAAAATGTTGAGATGGTCTACTGTTCAAGATGTTAATGCAAAAGACCTTATTGATCTAATTGGAGCTAATAACATAAGTCTTAAAGACTTGCTTGGAAGTAGCTCAACACAAGTTGATATGACAGGTGACCATTATAAAGATGGTATCGTAAAACAATGGACAGAATATCTAAGTGCATTAGAATCATTTAACATGAAAGATGATATGTATTTTGATGTTTGTCTTGGCATAGTTGATGCTACAAATGATGAAATGCTATTAACTTATAACCCTCCTGCTGTATATCATATTAAAGCTATTAAAGAAAGCCTTCCAATAGTTGAAGTTGATATTTCGGAAGTTTTAAAAAACTTTTATCAAACATCTGGTACAAGTGTAGGTGGTTTTAACCCTATAACTGGAAATAGTTTTATGCTCGAAAATGATAAAATCTATGTTTGGAAAGTAGTTGTTACAAATGGTAATGGAGTTAAAGTAGAAAGTCCTTTATGGCAATTTAAAACAGCAAAAACAAATGCTCCTGTATTAGTATCAACATATTCTGACTTTATGAATAATCCTAATATTGCTCCACAAAATAACTCTTATGCTGGAAATGTATCACAAGTTAATCTAAAACTTCCACCACAAATTGTTCAAGACCCAGATGGAGATAATATTTATTACGAATTATTCTTTGGACAATTGCCAAATTCTATGAAATCATTGGGAAATGTATTATTTGATGCTAATAATGGTGCTTTCGTAGACGTTACAGCAGATAACAACTATTTTTGGTATGTTGTAGCAAAAGATACAAATGGTGGTCAAATAAAATTACCGACTCTAAACTTTACTACAAAATATCATGCAAATACAGCACCAATTTTTAAAAATCCATTATTATCACCTGTAAATGGAGATCAAACTGCTGATAGAAATGTAAACTTAACTTTTACATGGCAATTAGCATCTGATAATGAATCTAATGCTTTAACTTATGTTTTTTATTATGGCACAGATACAAGCAATTTGATAATGAATACAGTTCCTGCTATTAATATTGACAAAATTGGAACATATACTATTAATGCTAATACGCTAGCATATAATACTACTTATTTATGGAAAGTAGATGTTATTGATAGTTATGGTTTAAGAACAGCAAGTCCTGTTTGGTCTTTTAAAACTAAAGCTAACCAAGCACCAATTTTTACAAATCCATTGATATATCCTGTAAATGGAGATCAAACCGCTGATACTACACCAACATTAAATTGGAGAATAGCAACAGATAATGAAGGTGAAACTTTAAGTTACACATTATATTATGGAAAAGATATAAACAAGTTAACAATGGTTACTGGAGGTTTTACTATTAGTGGAACTCTTGTAAGTTATACTCTACCAGTATTAGACAATTATTCTACATATTTCTGGAAAGTAGAAGTTAAAGATGCTTATGGTTTAATGACTTCAAGTGCTACTTGGTCTTTTAAAACTAAAGTATCAATACCAACAGACCCATCAGTTCCAATTCCCGCTTCTGGCTCAACTGCTATAACAACAAAACAAGTGTTAGAATGGACTGGTTCTACTGATGGAAATAATGTTGTAATTTATGATGTTTATATTGGAACAAATACAACTTTTACAAGCCCAGTAACATCTGATATTACAGTAAAATATTTTAAACCAACATTAGCTGTTAATACAACTTACTATTGGAAAGTCGTTGCTAAAAATAATTTTGGTGGTAAAGCAGAAAGCCCAATATGGAATTTTAGAACAGAAAGTTCTCAGACAAGTTTCTTTACTGATTTTAAATTTGCAACTGGTCAAGATGAAACTAATTATGGTTTCACAAAGACAAATGGGGCATTTGATAATTCACTCGGTTATCCATATCCTTCATTAACATTAACAAACTCAACAGGTAATATCAAAAATACAACTGCAAGCAATTTATTTAGTCAATCAGAAGTTGAATTTGATGTAAGAATTGGTAATGCAGATAATTACGAATTTGATCAACACGCAAATTTGACTACTGTAAGTTGGTATCTCGATAGATTTGTTAATGCTAATAATCTAGCAAATCACATAGCACCAGCTACATGTTCAAGAAATCTTAGATATTCAACAGATTATACAGATAATCTAACAGCAATATCATCAGCTGATAGAACATTCTTATATACTGCAAATACTTATACAGTAGCTTTAGATTCAACTGCAAGTATAAATGACTTATATACTGGTGCAACTATTCAGAATTATAGTGTTGCTATACCTAAGTATATAAAATATGGTACCTCAAATGCTAATGATTTAACAGTATCAGAGTTAGTGAACGATGCAGGAGCAGGAACTACAGGAGCAGAAGATCAGGCTATATTTAATGCTTGTTACGATGATATTCCAACATCAACACAAACATTTAACTGGACAACACCTTCTGCTGGTTCTAAAGATGTAATATATTATTATAGACATTATAAATTAAGAACTGGTTTAACAAACGAACAATTGACAGACCTCTACTATGTGTTGAAAAGAGCATCTGGAACTTACAGTATGACAGCTTATGCTAATGCAAGCCCTTCATCTGGTGCTCAAACAACAGACCCTGCAACAGGTACATTACTAAATTCTGGCGATGTTGTAGAAGGATATATGACTGCTTCTGGTGCTAGCAATTCAAACCCAACGACTGCTGGAACATATACATTCTATCGAATTACAGTAGGAGCTGCTGCTGATGTTTATATATCATTAACAAGTATTCCTGTAGGTACTGATTATGATATGGCTTTATATGACAGTATAGCAAATGTATCATCAAATACAAGAATGGCTTCATCTGTTGTTCCATCAAATGCAGATGATAGAATGGAAGTAAATTTACCTGGTGCAGGAACTTATTACTTAAAAGTATATTCTTACAATGGATTTAGTACAACAGATACATATAGATTGACATATTTTATTAAAGATGTTAACCCATTTGTTTTAACAGAATCTTTTATAACAAATAATAGTGGTTCTACAACTGATGATAGTTTCTTTCAAACATATACACATACCTACTATACATTAAAAGATTTTGATGCTGGTACAAATCCAAATATGACTTATACAGCAGCTCAAAGAAATAGAGCAAGATCAATACTCGAACAAGTTTATTATACTTATTATACAGATGATACAGAGTTAAAAATTAAATTAACTAACTCATTAGCAACAGCAGATACAACTTACATAAAATATTCAAAGGATTTCCCATTTGAAATATTGTTTGATGTTACAATGGATTGTAGTAAAGAACAAATCTACTTATGGGGGTCTTATATAGATGATAATTTCAACCCAAATAATGGTGGCTCAAGAATAAAATATACAAAAACTGCCACAACAAAAAATCTTGGTGACTGGTTTAAAGTTAAACTTACCTCAACAGTAAATAGTACTGGTGGTAGTTACACTGTTTCTATTGATGGTACACCAGTTATAACAAATTTTGTATATGACAAGAGAACAACAACAGGTGGAAGAATCCCATCTAAAGTAGACAATTTTATAATCGAAAATAATATTGCATCTGGTGCAGGATTGTCTCAAATTTGGATTGATAACCTATCATTTAAAATTAATGATTCAGGATGGTTAAAATCGATATTTTTCTAAGATTATATAAATCAATAATGATTTAACAATCAAGGAGGCTATCTCAAAATTTTTTGAGATAGCCTTTTTTTGAATTTACAAAATAGGGTAGGGTATGATTGAATGAGCTGCTATAAAATTTTATAAAGATATTCTAAAGAATCTATTAAACTAATAATTTTTAATGAATCGCTTTCCTTTTCTAATGATTTTGTAAGATGTTCTGTTTTAATATGGGCAACTATATCTCTTTTTTCAATGATTTTTTCTGTAAGAAATATTTTTACAATTCGTCTATTATCGTCGGGTCTAATTCTTTTTAGTACTCCTTGTTTTTCTAATCTATCCACGATGCCAGAAACTGTACTTTTTGATAGATTTAATCTTTTACTTAGATCATTTAGAGTTATTTCAGGAGTACAAAAAAGTTCGTGAATTAATAATAATTGTGGCATAGTAAATCCAAGTTCGTTTCCATTTTCAATTATGTGGTCTTTAAATTTCTTTTGAATTCCTTTGAGTAAATCAACTATTTTGTTGGAATATTCATTCAATTGTTGCGACATGTTCAGTCTCCTGTTTATTGTTATTATTTTTTTTATCTTTTATCATAAATGCCAGAGGGATTGCAATTAAGGCAAAAATTGTAGAAACAACCAAAGTTGCATTTATAGCATCAAGAAATGCTTTTTGTTGAATAATTCCACCTAAAATAGTCATTGCAGAGCCATAAGCGTTTTTTTGAATCATACCATTATGTATAAAGAGATTCTGATAAAATTTAATGAAATTTGTTGTCATTCTATTAAAGAGAGTAGAGTCAGCAGAATATTGAGCATATTTAGAATTTTGTACTCCCTGCATAACAGATATTAATATTGTTATACTCAAAGAACTTGAAAGTTGTCTTACAGTATTTGAAAGTGCGGATGCTCTTGCAACAAGATTTTGTGGTATTGAGTTCATTCCAGCTACTGAAGAAGGCATTGATGTAAGCCCCAAAGAAATTCCTCTTAAAACAAGAAGAAAAACAATTGTACTAATAGATGTATCGATTGTAAGTTTTGAAAGTAGATAAGTAGTAATAACCAAAATTATCACACATGGTATAACAAGTGGTTTAGCTCCAATTTTATCAAAAAGTTTTCCACCGATTGGCATAAGTAAACCTGTTGCAATAGCACTTGGAAACATTACAATTCCAGCCTGCATAGGAGTCAATCCTCTGAGATTTTGAAGGAATAGAGGCATTATAAAAATAACACCAAACATAGCCATATTAAGTACTGTTGTAATTATTATACTAAGACTAAATGAAAAATTTTTTAAAATTCTAAGATCGAGTAAAGGTTCTGGATGCAGGAGTTCATTGACAACAAAAATTACAAGACTAAAAACACCTATAATTAACATACAAACTATTTTTATATCAGACCAGTCAATGGATGTTCCCTCACCAAGAATATAAAGACAAAAAATTATTCCAACAGTAGAACTTATAAAACCAATTATATCAAACTGTTTTATATCTTTTTTTGGAAAATCTTTTAATAAAACTATTGTTAAAATTACAGCAATTACTCCAATAGGTATATTTATTGTAAAAATTAGTCTCCAATCAAGGTATTGTATTATGTAACCACTTAAGGTAGGACCAATAGTAGGAGCTGCCATTGCAGCTATTCCCCAAAAGCCAAGAGCAAGACCTCGCTTTTCTTTTGGGACAATCTGAAAAATAATTGACATACTTACAGGCATTATCATTCCACCACCAAGCCCCTGAAGAATACGGAAAATAATCATACTGGTATTACTCCACGCAAATCCACATAGAAGAGAGCCAATTGTGAAAGATGCAAGTGCAAAAATATAAACATTTTTTGTACCAAAACGATCTGAAAGATAACCTGTAATTGGAATTACAGCCCCAAGAGTAAGTGTATAAGCAGTAATAATCCAACGAGCATCATCAACAGATGCCTGAAAGACAGCCATCATTTTTGGTATTGCTATATTTACTATACTACTATCAAGGATAGCCATAAATGTACCAATAATGACTACTATTAAAGATGTCCATATATAAAAACTTTCATTTTGTTTGGAACTCATTTTTTACCTCATCATATTCTTCTAAATATTCTTTAGAAAAATACTTTATTTTATACTGATTTTAACGAATGCGTTTGTTCCAACTACAAATCTTGAGTCTATATTATCCAATTTTATTTTTACTGGAATCTTTTGTACAACTTTTGTAAAAGTAGACCCAGAATTTGATGGGAAAAGAGAAAAAGTTGAGTTTGAAGCTTTAGCAATAGTATAAACTTTTCCGCTAAATTGTTCACCTCCAAATAGATCAAGTTTAATATTAACTTTTTGTCCTATTTGAACTTTTTTTATCTTTGTTTCTTCTATATTTGCAGAGATATAAAACTCTTTAGGATCAGCTAAATATAAAATAGTTTGTCCAGCCGCTATAATTTCGCCAACAGTTCCTTGTTTTTTGATAACAGTCCCATTAATTGGCGAGCGAATCAAAGATAACTCAATGTTAGAATCTATTTGATTTATTATGTCTATTTTTCCAATTATCTGATCTTTTAATATGTAACTTCCTTCGTCTACAAAAAGGTCTGCAAGTTTACCAGTCGCTTGAGAACTTACCACAACCATATCGCCAGAAATATGAGCATCTTCAGTAGAAACAAAAAAAGTATTATTATACCAATAATAACCAATGACCAACAAAAGTATTAATGCCATTAAACTTAATATAATTAAAATAATTTGTTTTCTTTTTTCTTTCATTATAATTTCTCCTAAAGACTTAAATTAATTTGTTTTATCTTTATCAAAACCTATTAAACCATGCGAGTATATACAATAACTATATTTAACTTTTAAAATTTGTAATAAATTTAAAACTTTTTGATATATATTGTAGAAATATATATAAAGAAAAAAGTATTCTAAAAAAGATTTACGATTGACAATTTATTAATATTATGTTTAAATTTATAAAGTATTATCAGGATATTGAGTTTCTTAATATTTTGGTCTAGTAGGTAATTGATGAAAGAATTAACGAAATCCAAATTAAAATTAATAACATTTTTTTTTATAATCTTATGGTTTTCAATATTATTGATTATTTATTTATGGATTTTAAATGATAAGAAAGCAGAAACCATTTTACGTGTAAAAGAAATTGCAGAAACTGTTTTTTATAAAGATATTATGTATAGAAAATGGGCTTCTTTTCATGGAGGTGTTTATGTCCCAATTACAAAAGATACAAAGCCAAATGAATATTTAAATATAAAAGACAGAGATATTAAAACTATTGACGACAAAGAGTTTACTTTAATTAATCCTGCATATATGATAAGGCAGGTGGCAGAGATAAGTAAAAAAGAATACAATATTATTACCCATATTACGAGTTTAAAATACAAAAATCCTAAAAATGCCCCAGATAATTGGGAAAAAAAATCCTTAGAAAAAATGACTAGTAGCTTAAAAGAATATTCTACAATAGAAAAAATCGATGGTAGAGAATATGTTAGATATATTCAAGGATTAACAATAGAGGAAAGTTGTTTAAAATGTCATAATACTGAAGGTTATAAAGTTGGAGATTTGAAAGGTGGAATAAGTGTTTCAATTCTTTTAGATCCATTTAAAGAAATAGACAAAAAATATCTTTTTAGTTATACGATAAAATATATTATAATTCTTTTAATTGGAATTGGCATAATAATAATTGGATGGTATATAATTTATCTATCTTTAATGGAACTAAATAAATCAAAAGAAAAAATAAATTTTCAGAATAAAAAATTAGAAGAGATAAATTCAATAAAAGATAAATTTTTTTCAATAATAGCACATGATTTAAGAAATCCTTTTTCTCAAATATTAAACCTTTCACAACTAATTATAGATGATTACGATAATCTTAAAGATGCTGAGATAAAAAAATTTGTTATGATGATAAATCAAAGCTCGATAAAAACATATGAATTATTAGAAAATTTATTAAATTGGTCTCGTTCACAATTAAATAAGATTAGTATAAATAAAAAATTAACAAAATTAGGTGAAATACTTAATAAAGTTATAAAAACATTAGAATATATAGCAAAAGAAAAGAATATTAATATAAATTATGATAATATGAATGATATTCAATTATATAGCGATGAAAATATATTAGAAACAGTTTTAAGAAATTTAATTTCAAATTCACTAAAATTTACAAACAAAGGTGGAGAAATTTCTATTACGGTAAAACAAACAAATGATGTAGTTGAAATAGTAATTTGTGATAATGGAGTTGGTATTGAAAAAAATAAAATACCAGGTTTGTTAGATTTAAGTACACATAGTACAACTTATGGAACGAATAACGAAAAAGGAAGTGGGTTAGGTCTAATAATTTGTAAAGAGTTTATAGAAAAACTTAATGGTAAAATCCATATAGAAAGCGAAAAGAATATGGGTACAAAAATAATCATTAGTTTAAAAAATAATTAATATAACACTGATATGATTTAATTATAAATATCCCATTCATTTACAAAAATAATTTTACCAAATTTAGATAGTTTTTTCATATCAATTTTTGTTTTGTCTCCTACGATTGATATTGCAATTGGTTTATTTTTTATCCTTTTGTCGTAAAAGTTTGCAATATCGTTAAAATTTAACTTATTATAAACTTCAAGGTTAAAAATATTTGGGTCTTCCGTAAAACCAATCTTTTTTAGATTTTTAATTGTTTTACTTAAATATCTAAAATCATCTCTATCTGTATAAATATTTTGTATCAAAGTTTCTTTTATGAGATTAAGCCTTTCTTCTTTCTTTGGCATATTGTTAATTAGATTAGTCATTGTATCAATTGCCTCAAGAGTTTTGTCTGCCTGTGTTCCTATATAGCCATAAAATATTGCCTCATCATCTTTTAAGTAGGAAGAATAATATCCACCATCAGAACTATATGCTAAAGACCTAAACTCTCTAATTTCTTGAAAAACTAAAGAACTCATTCCTCTACCAAAATAAGTATTAAAAGCATTCTCATAAGGAGAGTTTTTAATATTTTCATTTTTTTGTCCCTTTATGTAAAAATAGATGTTGCTTTGGAGAGCATTCCTTTTATCAAGGAAAAAAATTATATTTTCAGTATAATTTTCTTTTTGAATTATGAACGGATTGTCAACTTTTATAATATCATCATCAATTTGATAGTTATTTAGTATTTCATCTTTGACTTCATTAAAATTTTTTGTGCCAGCATAATGAATATCGATCTGATATTTTTTTGCGTCGTTTAATGCTTTTATTACATCTTTATCTTTTGCTTGATATAACTCTATGAGCGTTTTACGATATTTTTTGAAATAACTTCTTTCTTTATACATCGAATAATTGAATAAATAATATGCAAGTCTTTGAGGTTCTTCTTTTATAGTTTTTAAGTTTGCGTTTCTATCGTCAACAAGTTTTTTTAAATTTTGTTTTTCTATTTTTGGATTTTTAACTAATTCATTTATTAGTTTTAACGTTTTATTAAAATTTTTGTCTGGACATGATATATAAATATTTACATTATTAAGTGAACTCCAAAAATGATAAGTACAGCCTAATAAACTCATTTTATTTTTAAATTCTTGTGATTTTATATTAGTTGTGCCAATATTATTAAAAACATAAATTAAATCCAAATCTTGAAACTTTGCAATCCCAACATTATAAATTATTTCTAAACTAAAGATGTTATTTATCGGATTTTTTGTAAGATAAAGATTTACATTTTGTTTAATTTCTTTTTGCTCAATATCTTTTTCAAAGTCAATAAACTTAAATTCTGGCTTGATAGTTGGGATACTCTCAAAATACTTAGCATATTCTGATTTTTCATCTTTTTTTGATGCAATAACAGGTTTATAATCTGGTTTTTGCAATTTTTCTTTCTTAGGAAACCCAATTTCTGAGTAGAATGCCAAATAATTATTATTGTAGTATTGATTTGCAACTCTTTTTATATCTTCTTTTGTGATTTTTTCTACTATTTGTGGAAATTTAACCATTTCTTCTATTTTTATATTATGGATAAAACTATCAGAGATTATATATGCTTTTCTTTCATTATTTTCTAAAAACATTTCAAAATCAACAATAAATTTGTTTTTTACACCTTCAAGCAATTCGTCCGAAAAATTACCTTTTTTTATGTTTTCTATCTCATTTAAAACCATTTTTTCGGCTTTTGGAAGGCTTCCACCAAAAATATTTGGTATAAAAGCAAAAAAACTACCTCCAGTGTCTTTTAGTTGATACAAAATTGGAAATACATAAAAAAGTTTATTTTCCAATTTGAGTTTATCAAGAAGACCAGTTTGATTATCATTACTTAGCAAACTATTAATTACTTGAATAACGGGGGTATCTTCGTTTTTATAAGCTGGCACTCTAAAACCAATGCCACCGACATTAATTGGGCTAAGCCTTTTTTTTACAAATTCTCTTCCTTTAAAATCATCTTCTTTGTATTCTATCTCTTTTGGTAAATCGTCGCTTTTTAGCTTCCCAAATTTTTCTTTTATGATTGGAATAATTTTTTCTGTATCAAAATCACCACATAAAATTAAAGCTATATTGTTAGCAACAAAATAAGTATTATAGAATTCTTTCATTTTACTTAAAGATGGATTTTTTAAATGTTCTGTTAATCCAATTATTGATCTACCGTAAGGATGTTTTTTGTAAAAATTTTTTAGGTATTCTTCGACAATGAGGCTTTTAAAGTCGTCGTTATACATATTTTTTTCTTCGTAAACAGTCTCAAGTTCGGATTGAAATAATCTAAAAACAGGATTTCTAAACCTCTCAGTATAAATATCAAGCCATTTTTCAATCTGGTGTGGTGGAAAATAATTATGAAAAACCACCACATCATAATCGGTATAAGCATTTACATCCTTACTACCAATAGAATCCATCAATTTATCAAATTCATTTGGTATTGCAAATTTTGCTGTTTCTACTGCTAAATTGTTTATTTCGACTTGAATTTTTTGTTTTTCTTTTTTATCAGATGTTTTTGCAAGTTTATCGTAGAGTTTTTCAATTTCATCTAAATAATCTTTTTCTTTTTGATAATTAGCAGTGCCAAGTTTATCTGTGCCTTTAAAAAGCATGTGTTCAAGGTAATGAGCCATTCCAGTAGCGTCAGATTTTTCGTACTTACTTCCAGATTTAACTGTGATTGCACCATAAATTTCTGGTTTATTATGGTCTTCATTTAGAAAAACAGTTAAACCATTCTCTAAAATGATCTTTTTTACAGATAAATTTATATTTTCTATTGAAAATAAACAAATATTAAAATAAATAAATAAAAATAATGATAAAATAATTTTATTCATTGATAATTCCTTTTAAATTTTATTAAAATATTTCTATGGAAACAAAAGGTAGCTACCCATTGTATTAATAAAATTCTTAATTAGTGTTATATTTTTTTAATAAAAAATTTATTATTTCTCCTGCAACTTCGCAGGCCGTAGAACTTTTACTTTTTTCTACAATTACCAACATACTAAAAGTTGGGTTTTGCGATGGTGATAAAATCATAACCCAACCAACATTTTTTGTCCAATCATAAAGCCCATATTTTGTGCCAGCCCCAGTACCAGTTTTTACAATAAGGTCTGGAAGTTTTGTTTTTTCGTAAATAGTTTTACTTGTACCGTATAAATAACCTTCGTGCATACCCATTCTGATAATTTCTAATACATAATCATTAAAATCAATGTTTGTAACGAAATTTTGGGTTGAATCAAATAATTTTCCATCATTAAACAAACAATTATATGCAAAAATAACATCTATTGGCTTTGTTTGTATTAACACATCAAGACCAATTGCAGCTTTATAAAATTCTTTATTTGTAATTTTATCATAATTAATATTTTTTACCAAATTTAATCTACTCATTAACTCAAAATAATCTTTTTTTTGAAGTTTGTTTTCTACAAATTTATAAAAATAATAATTACAAGATTTAGATATAGCACCATATAGATTGAGTTCGTTATGTCCAACGCCAAGCCAACATCCAATATCTTCAGGGTCTTGATAGCCAGGACATGTATGTTTTTCTTCTGTATTAATTTTGTTATTTTGAGAAATAGTAAGTATAGTAAATGGTTTTAAAAGAGAACCAGGACAATATCGTCTATTAAACAACATATTTTTATTATAAATAAAGTTAATATTTCCATTTTGAGGATTTGTAATAACAACAGCAAGTTCTCCATAAGTTTCTTTTAGAAATTGACATTTTCTTTGTAAGGATTTATTGTTTATTTCTAATGAGAATGCCATACTAATAACAAAAATTAGTATTGTATTAATTACTATTATTTTTAAAATCTTTTTCATAAATCTCTTTTATATCTTTTTTTAGTTTATTTTGAATAATTTCCTCAAATCTAACATTATTTCGCAAATTTTCAAGAATATTCGATAAATAAACATCATTAAATTTTTTTGAAAGAAAAATGCTAAATTTTATAGAAATATTATTAAAATCTTCCATTTTTTCTTTATCATAAATATTAGATTGTAAATTGATAAAATCATTAAAATTTTGTAGATTTTTTATCTGATAACTCAAATTAACTTGTTTATTATAAAATAAATAATAAAAATAACTTGATAACATCTCGTTTAACCATAAAGGACAATTATTTTTTGTATATGAGTCAATAAAATAATGAGAATATTCTACAAAAATTACTTTTTTTAAAACGCTTTTTTTTACCAAACTATCGATAGGTTGGATAAAAAAACTATAATCAAAATAATAACCACCAATCCAATATTTAATGCCAAGATTTTTTTCCATCTGCCACACATAATTAAAAATTTTAATATCGAGTTTTTCTTTTGGAATATAGTTAAATTTATCTATAAAAAAAGATTCTACCTGATCAAGTGAGTCGATGAGTAAATCTAAATTTTTTTGAGAAATATTATCAAAGTAAAAATAAAATCTATTTTTATAAGTAAAAGACTCTGAAAATAAATAATTTAATGAAATAAGGAATAAAAATATAAAAAAAGACTTTTTATTAAAAATTTTCATAAAATCTAATATGTTTGGAATGGTTTATAAAAAATAAAAGGGTTACCCAATTGGATAACCCTATTTATAACTACAAGTCATATACAAATTATTTTACATCACCTGTTGCGTCTGATGTAGTGTCCATGATAACATCTGAAATTGTTGTTGTAGTTGTTGTTGTTTCTTGTTTTTTACAAGAAAAAGTTGCTATTGATAAAGATAAAACTAACATAGCTGCAAATACGAATGAAATAAGTTTTTTCATTTGATTCCTCCTGATGGTTTATTTATATCAAAAAAAATAATTTTTGTAAATAGAAATCTTAATTTTTTTTAAGATTATTTTAAGATTAAATTAAGATTCAAATAATAATTTTTCTTCATTTGTAGAAAAATTTAGCCCAAGGTGTAGATAGGCTTTTTTAGTAGCAATTCTTCCACGTGGTGTTCTTTTTATAAATCCAAGTTGTATTAAAAATGGCTCATAGACTTCTTCGATAGTATCAGCCTCTTCTCCAAGTGAAATTGCAAGAGTTTTTGCACCAACAGGTCCACCTTCATAGTTTTCTATTAAAATTTTAAGGAGTCTTTTATCAACTTTGTTTAGACCGAGATTATCAATTTCGAGTCTTTCTAAAGAATGTTTTGCTGTATCTAAATCGATAATTCCAGTATTTCTTATCTGAGCAAAGTCTCTAATTCGTTTTAAGATTCTATTTGCTACACGAGGTGTCCCTCTCGAACATTTTGCTATTAGATTTGCTGCGTCGTGTTCTATTTTTACATCAAGAATATTTGATGAACGGACTAAAATTAATTTCATCTCATCTTCTGTATAAAAATCTAAATTTTCGTGTATCCCAAATCTTGCTCTAAGAGGCGAGGATATGAGTCCAGAACGGGTCGTTGCACCAACGAGGGTAAAAGGAGCAATATTTATTTTTATAGTTTTTGCAGAAGGTCCTTGACCTATTATCAAGTCTAAAGAATAGTCTTCCATTGCAGAATATAAAATTTCTTCTATATTTTTTTTGAGTCTATGTATTTCATCAATAAAAAAAATGTCCCCTTCCTGAACATCAGTTAAAATTGCAGCAAGGTCTCCAGCTTTTTCTAAAACTGGAGCACTTGTTGACTTAAAATTAACATTCATCTCATAAGCGACAATTGAGGCGAGGGTAGTTTTACCAAGCCCAGGCGGACCAGACAAAAGAATATGGTCTAAAGGTTCACTTCTTTTTTTTGCTGCTTCTATGTAAATTTTTAGATTTTCAATAAATTTTTTTTGACCAATAAATTCTTTTAAATTACGGGGTCTTAATGACTTTTCGTATTCATCGTCTCTTCCTTCTTGAACAGTAATTATATTATCACTCATCTATTTCCCCGATAAAATTTTTAACAATTTTTTAAATTCAACCTCAAAAGTATCATCAAGAGGTTTAAGTTTTTTTAGTTTTTCTCTTACATCCTGCTCTTGATAGCCAAGTCCAACCATAGCATTAATTAAATCTTCTTCAATTCCTGTGGGTTTTTCGTCGCTAAGAGTAGGGATTTTTCCTTTTAAGTCAAAAATGATTTTTGATGCAACTTTTAAACCAACACCACTTATTTTTTTTAGTGAGTCAATGTCTTCTTTTTCGATATAATTAAAAAGAATATCAACTTCGTAAAAAGATAGAATTTTTAATGCAAGTTTTGGACCTATTCCATCAACTTTAAGTAACTCTAAAAAGCCTTTTTTTGTTTTTTCTTGCAAAAAACCGTACAAAATCATAGCATCTTCTCTATGCACTAAATAAGTATATAAAAAAACTTCATCGCCTTTTTTAGAAGAAGCCAAAGAGATGTCTTTTGTTGTACAAAAAATTTCATAACCAACACCTGTATTATCTATAATTAATGTGTCTGGTTTTATATCAAAAAGTTTTCCTTTAATAAAATAAATCAATTTTTCTTCCTATAACACGGATTAACACAGATTTTCTTAGATAACACGGATTATATGCTAACAGCCTAATCTGTGCCATCTTTCATAATAATCTATTTCAATCTGTGTTATATTTTTCTGAAAGTAAAACTTTATCTGTTTGAAAAGAAACATGTCTTAATTCATGAAATTTATTTACAAGTTTTTCCACTGTAAGATTTTTCTTTTCTTCTCCTACAACATCAAAAATAACTTCTCCTTTATCCATCATCAAAAGCCTATTTCCGTATTGAATGGCAGAGTTCATATTATGAGTTATCATCATAGCAGTAAGCTTATATTCTTTTACAAATTTATCTGTTAATTGTAAAACAATCTCTGCATTCTTAGGGTCTAAAGCCGCTGTATGCTCATCAAGTAAAATCAAACGAGGTTTAGAAAAAACCATCATCAAAAGTGTCAAAGCCTGTCTTTGACCTCCAGACAAAAGTCCAACACTATTTTTTAATCTATCTTCAAGGTGCATATCAAGTTGTTCTAATTCTTTTTGAAAAACGGTTTTAATCTTGTGATTTAGACTTAAAGATAAGCCTCGCATACCTTTTTTATTCGCTATCATCATATTTTCTTCGATTGACATATTGGAAGCTGTGCCGAGGAGGGGATTTTGGAATATTCTACCAATATATTTTGCTCTTTTATGCTCTGGGTCTTTTGTTATTTCTTTATCATCAACATAAATTTTACCAGTTGTAGGTAGAATATTGCCAGAGATTAAATTAAAAAGTGTGCTTTTACCAGCACCATTGCTGCCAATTATTGTTATAAAATCACCTTCATTTATCGTTAGGTCTATATTTTTGATTGCTATATTTTCGTTAATCGTGCCTTGTTCAAATATTTTTGTTATGTTTTTTATTTTTACCATAAAATCACCAACTTATAACACAGATTTTATACCCGCAAGGCGAGTATAGGTAGATTGTCACAGATTACACCGATTATTTATAGATAACTTTTTTACCAAAAAAACTCAACTTATAACACAGATTTTTTTGGATTTTCTCAGATAACACTGATTATTTAATAATTGACTTATTTTTACCAAAAAAACTCAATTTTTTCAATTTATTGAAGTTTGTTAAGTATAACGAAACTATTATTAAAAGTCCAGTAATTAATTTCAAATCATTTGGAGTCATATTTATATAATAACCATAATATCGTCCAAGATACATTATTCCTTTATAAATAATAGAACCAATAATTACTCTCAAAGTGATAATGTAAATGTTTTTGGATGGGATTATTACCTCACCAATCATAACAGAAGCAAGTCCAGCAATAATTACACCTTGTCCCAAACTAACATCTGCAAATCCTTGATACTGTGCAGCAAATGCCCCAGCCAAAGCCACAAGTCCATTAGAAAGTCCAACGCCAATCACTTTTAATAAATTTGGATTTATTCCTTGATTTAAAACCATCTGCTGATTATTTCCCATTGCCCTCAAAACTAAGCCCAGATCAGTATGAAAGAATATATCCATTAAAATTTTTATTAAAATTGTTAAAGCAATAAAAAATATTAAAATTGCGTATTCTTCTGGAATAATTCCTTTAAAAAGAGACTCAATCGTCGTTAAAATAGTTGTGTTTTTTAAAATGGGAACATTTGCTCTATTACCCAAAACTCTAATGTTTATAGAATAAAGCATAGTCATTGTCAAAATACCAGCCAAAAGGTTTGGTACTTTTAAATGATTATGAATTAATGCTGTTATAACACCAGCAAGTATTCCACCAGCAAAAGCGATTGCTAAAGCGATTAATAAATTATAACCATTAACTATCATAACAGTCATAATTGCAGCCCCAAGTGGAAACGACCCATCAACAGTAAGGTCTGGAAAGTCAAGTATCCTAAAAGTTATGAATACCCCCAAAACCATTATACCATAAATCAAACCTTCAATAAAAATACTCTCAATCATAAAATCCACTCTATAATTTTAATAATCCACCCTTTAAAAGGGTAGGGATAACACGGATTAATAATTTTTCTTAAAATTTTGTCTCTATATATACAATATCTAATTCAAATCGTCTATTGTTTTTAGATATTTTCAACAATTATCTAAAATATATAAAGCATCCTACTGCTTAAAAACCCCATCCCTTTTAAAATCTGGCAAATATTCGTCGTCATGGTCTATAAACTCTTGAATATAGCAGTTTTTAAATCCAAGATTATTAACAAGGCTTACAATTTCCTCATACTCTCTCATTTTGAGTCGTCTATTTATCTTTTCAAAACCATTCTTTAGGTATAGTGGAGAATATTGAGACATTAGGCTTAAAAATATAGTGTTACCAAAATTAAAGAAGAGATTATTGATTACTTTTATGCTATTTTCGATAAAATTTGGCATAACAAGATGACGAACTAAAACCCCAGTTGTGGCTTTGCCGTGTTGATCAAGGGTTAAGTTTCCTTTTTTTTTATAAATAAATTCGAGTGCATTTTCAACAACAGTTAGGTATTTGTCAGTTTTAAATAAATAATTAACAAGCTCAGTATCAGCAAATTTATAATCAAACAAAAAAATGTCCATAAGATCAACCGCTTTTTCAAGATTGTACTTATTTTGAAAACCACTACAATTATAAACAAGTGGAATATTATGTTTTTGTTTTATATGTGTTACACCTTCTATTATATGTGGTAAAAAATGGTCTGGTGTGACAAAATTTATGTTTTCTGCACCTTTATTTATCAAATTTTCGATTATTTCTATAAATTCCTTTGTAGAATAATGTTTTTTATTAGAATTTCCTTGACTTATTTGCATATTTTGACAAAAAGGACATCGAAGCGAACAGCCAGTAAAAAAAATAGTGCCAGAGCCATTTTTAAAAGAAATAGGCGGTTCTTCTCCAAAATGTAACAAAAAAGAAGAAATACTTAATTTTGAAGTTTCTTTACATAATTATTCCACCCCAGTTTGGCATAAACTTTTAAAACAGTTTTGCACTTCTTAACTAATTATTAATACAACAATTAAAACCCCTTTGTCAATACTAATTCGTTTATTTTTACACTTCCGATAATAGCATAATCACTTCCGTTTTGCTTCAAACCGTAATTATTGTTTATTTCATACTTTGCGGGTTTGGTTCAGAAAAAGCCGAAAAAGAGACTAACTAACTAAGAATTTGGTTTAAATATTTAAATAAAATAGGCATCGATATTTAAACCCGTTTAAATCAGCCCATAAAAGGAATTAGATATAAAAGAAATTCAACGATTTTAAACAAGTTAAACTACCTTCAAAGACATGCAATAGGGGGCAGAAAAGAATGACTAACTAACTGCGTATTGAGTTTCTTCTATTATAATGTGTTATTTTCAGTGTAATACCGACCAACAAAAAAGACTTGCAATATAAATAAAAAAGAGATAATAATAACAAGTATAGATGCTTTAGAACAAATTTATACAATATCAAAGTCACCAAGAATTTCCAAAGGGATAGAAGAAATAAAGATAAAAATTAATAGGGTTTCGTTATAATGGAGGTAATATGCAAATAATCGAAAAGCCACTTAATGAATTAGATATAAATAGTTTACTTACAGGGAATTACTGCGGTTTTTATGACGACACAAAAAAGCAACCAGAACCAAAACAATTTAATTTTCCTGCAAAAAAAGAAATTATAATAATCGGTGGGCGAAAAACTATTTTTAATGTCATTTGCGATTGATTGTTTTATTAAAGTTTAAACACCCTTTAAAAGGTGTTTAAATGATTTAGAAACAAGGTGACATATCATTGATACTAAGACTATTATCAAGATAAAAAATATCTTTAGAAACAAAAATCTTATTATCTATGGTAGAAATTAGAAGTTGATATTGCCCTTTTGCTATTATTAGAGGAAATTTTAGGAATACAGAATAAGAAAGATTTGGCATAACTCGAATAGGTGTTATATCTTCGTCAAAAGTCGAAAGTTGGTTAAATCCATCACTTAGAAATATCTCTTTGTCTGGATATAAAAATGTTATAGGACTATCAGTATTGTTTTCAATAGAGAATAAGACTTCACAATACCCCAATTTTTTATATATCTTGAAACTATCAACTGAAATACTAGGAGAGGTTTTGATTTTAGTATTTAAAAACTTCAAAATTAAAGAAAAACTTGAAACAAACTCTGATTTTGGGTATTCTTTCTGAAGTTCCTTTATTTCTTTTTTTATTTTTTTGTAATAATTAGCCTCTATATTTTCTTTTTTATAAAAATCATAAGAACTCAAACATATATTAAAAATTCTATTTAAAATAGTATCATTTTTTAACTCTTTAAATTCAGCTGAATATTGTCCTTTCTCAATAAAAGCAAAAAAGCCAGATAAACTACCTAAAAGGTAAGACCTATCATAAAGAGAAGTATTAGAATCTTTAGAAACATCATGTTTTAAATAAAAATCATTCAATAAAAAAGATTTTAAGCCTTCACTATCTTTATTTTTTATAAAATTAAGTAATTCTTTTCCTTGTTTTTTCAGAATATCCGCTGAAACATCACTAAAAGCATAAAAATTGGCAAGAACAAACATAAAAACAAATAAAAATCGTTTCATAAATAAAATTCTCCTTACTTTCTATTAACTTGGTAAAAAATTTTCAATTTTTTCTATTGTTTTATAAAAATCGTCAACTTTCATCTTTGTTGACAACTCGATTTCAAACCGTTTGATTAAATCAGCGTAGATTTTGTTATAATTATTTAAAACATATAACTGAAAATTTATCGCAGTCAAAGGATTTTTTAAATTAATATGCTTGAATTTATTAAATTTTTCACATAATGCAAGAATTCCAATCGATTTTAATTCTTTATTTTGATAATCTTCTGAAAAATCAGTTGTATCGTCGAGGATTTGACGCCAAAGTAAATAAAAATAAAAAAAGTCACTCCAAAAAGAATTTTTAATATATTTTGAAACAAAATGATTTATAGTATAAAGAGATGTAGCAAAACCCAATGTACAATCTGTCCAATTTTCATTAAGTTTTTTTGCATAGTCAATATCTATTTTACCAATAGGTAAAACATTTTGACAATAATAATAAGGTTCTGTTTTTGCTATCGCTTGACGAATATCTATACTAAGTGCATCAGAGAGCAAAATATACTCAGTGTAACATAAATTCGCAATTGGTAGTTTATTGCTTTCTTTGTGATCAAAAACACCATCATAAAAAATTCTGCTAAAATAATCTGCGATATTTAAGGTTGTATAGTCAACTAAAACATTTTCATCTATTTTGATATTTTCTTCTTTTGCTATAAACTGAAAAAAAGAACAGAATATAAAAAATAAGTTTTTTGTATTTTTTATATCATTTTCAAAAAAGAATTGCTTATATTCGCCGATTTTAAACTTTTCTATAATACTTGGAGGCAAAACTGCTAATGATTTTTCGATATTTTCAAAAGACTTAATAACAATCATCTTTTTATCCTTTCGTTTTTAGGTTATAACATTATTTAAAATTTAAAACAATATAACAAGAAGATTTTTTACAAAAAAAATTGATTTTTTTCTTTTTATATGCTATTTTTGACAAAAGAGGAAAAAATGATATTAAGATTGATAAAAAGAAAAGTAAAGAAACTCAAATTTGAAGTATGGGCATAAAACTTCATTCTCAAAAATAGAAATATATTTATTGAAAAAAATATATTTTTTCAATAAATTTGTTGATAAATTCTAAAGATGTGATATATTTAAAACAAAATATTGATTGCGTTTTTAGAGGAACATCAAATGAAAAAAGACGATATGTCTGAAAAAGAATTTTCTCTTGTGATTGCTTCAGTAGAAGTTTTGAAAGCTGCAACCCCAAATTTAAAAAAACTTCAGCCAGAACAGGTCGAAATTTACCTAGGCGATGTTTTAGATAGAATAAAAATTCTAAATGATGATGCTAAAAAGAAAAAAGATAATTATGATAAGGAGGAATAATATGTTATTATGGTTAATAAACCTAAAAAAGAAAAAACTCTGTATTACTGAATACGGATGGGGAAGAGAATAATTGAAAGAAAGAACTTTTTTCTGGTGGGTAGACATTTTCTTTATGGTCTACTCACTTTCTACTTTATTATTTTGTATTCTCTCTGTTTTTTTAAATATAATAAGATGGCATTCTATTATTGACACGATAAATTTAATTTGTAGTGTGATTTTAGCTTTTTTGTTTATATTTGCTATCTTTTTAAGAATAAATAAGAAAAAACAATTTTCTTATTTTATCATTTCTATCTCTTTTTTATCC
Organism: Spirochaetes bacterium GWB1_27_13; assembly: GCA_001829125.1. GTDB lineage: Bacteria > Spirochaetota > GWE2-31-10 > GWE2-31-10 > MWDO01 > GWC1-27-15. The sequence goes on from MIAN01000104.1 coordinate 22,611, forward strand.
TATTGTCTTTATTTAACTGCTTTATCTGCTTATTATGATATTATGAATATAATTTTAATTATTTTTTCTATCCTTTCTTTCTTTCTGAATATAAATGCTGAATTTAAAGATAAAAAATCATTTTTTTTAATTGCAATTTTGGGATATTTTATTATTTTCATTCTACAATTTTTTAATATCATTCCAATAAATACCGATGAGATACAAACTGATTTTTTTGCTTTTATTGTAAAACTTTTTTATTTTATAGGGATAATTTTTTGTGTTTATATGATATATCATTTTTATAAAATATTTTCAAATCATTGATGTGCATCTTTAACTTTTATTAATTTATCTTTTATGTCGGTTATAAACTTTTTTGTACCATATTCAATTAGTAAATTTACTACCTCTTGAATATCTTCTGGAATACTATCTTTTTTTATTACAACATCTTGTTTTCCTGTTATAATATAGTCTAAATCCACATCAAAAATTTGTTTATATTTAATTAATATTTCGATTGTAATAGGAATTTTACCATCTTCTATATCATTTAACTCTGTAAAAGAAACTCCTAACATATCAGCCATAGATTGAATACTAAACTCTTTTAAATACCGAATTGCTTTTAATCTCTCTCCTATATCTTTTCTTAAATAATATTTTGAAAACATATCTCCTTCGCCAGTCATCACCCATTGAATATTTACATTATTTTTTAAAAAATTCTCATAATTATTGGGTTTCATTGAAAAATTAACAGTATCAGAAAAATATTTATTAAGATTTCCAACTTCTATGCCAAACATCTGACAAAATTCTACTTTTGTTTTTAACATTTTCTTTTCTTTCAACACTTCATACAAATCTTTAAGTCTTTTCCCTATTGACATTTATAAAATTCCTAATAAATTTATTAAATATTTTAATAAATTTACTATTTTTACTTGACAAAATTAGTAAATTTACTATAATTAACACATAAACTATAAAAAGGCTGTTAGCCAAACATAGTAACTAAGTATGTGTAAAAGTGAATGGGCAGGAGCGGGATAACATCCCCCCTGTTTTTATTTAACTTTAACCTTAGTCGGCACAAAGCCAAAAAAAGTTTAATTGAGGTTGAGAATGTTTTTTAAAAACAAGGACAATGAAACAAAAAAAGATTTTTTCAATATCTTATTTAATCCTAAAAAAAATCATTCTCAACTGCAAGGCACAATGGCAATGAATGCCTCAAAAACTTTTGATATAGCAGAATTGATAGAGAAGTTTGAGAAAACTTGTTATGTAAAAGTGTTAGATATACACGGAATTAAAAACGAACAATCTTTTATATACAAGATTACAAACGAAAAAAAATATTCAGCATCAAAAGTTTTTATTTTTTTAAAAGACCAAAATTTAACATTAATAGATGACAGAATTTCTCACGCAGGAGGAGAATTTTGCGTATCATTCTTGATAAAAGAATAAATCTCTTTAGAAATATCTAAGAGTTTTTTTGTTTCAAAGAAAGTTATAGCGATTTCAATCGCTTTAATTCGTATTTCTTGGTCAGTCATTGTACTGCTCCTAAAAGTTTTTGAGAATAAAAATGCGATAAGACCCCCTTACTGCATTTTAAAAATACGCAGGTTTGATAGCCCCCTATCAAACCTGCAACTATATATTATAAGAGATTAAACGACGTTGTCAATAAAATTCTCGATAAACGAGATTTTTATATAAATTGAAAAAAAATAATGGTCATGTAACTTGAGACCATAGATTTGCTCCTTTAATGTGCTAATTGCCTGCGTTGCTTGCAATTAGCATTCTTTTTATGTTTTTTGGAAGAGGAAAAAAATGGAAGTATCTATCATAAAATCAGACGAAGATGCAGAAAAAAGTCTATTAGAAACAGAACAAAATGGATTAAAAAGACACAACATGAAAAATGTCTATTACTCATTTAGACAAAAAGGCTATACACCTTCATTCGCATTCGACCAAATGATAGAATATTTCGACTCAGAACGAGGGATTTATGGAAACGACAAGTAGTAGAATCGTTCTAACAAAAGATTTAGCCTCATCTTTAGGGATGACCCCAGAAGGCTTAACAAAAAAAGCAAGACGCGAGGGTTGGAAATATTCTATACAGAACGGGATAGGTCGTGCTGGTAAAACAGTTTCTTACAAATTAGATGATTTGCCAGAAGAAATTCAAAAAAACTTTCTATTTGTTGAAAAACAAAGAGCCAAAGATATCAATCTTAACCAAATGCCTGAATGGCAAAGACGAAAAGTCATAGATAAAATGTATCTACTTGACTGCCTTGAAAAAGAGTTTGAAAAACTCGAGAATAGACGCCTTTCAAAAGAAAAAATAATGAAATTATTTATAGAGAGTTTCAAAAAAGGCAAAATATCAGAAGAAATTTTGTCAAGAAATGGAACATTTGCACTTAGAACGTTACAAGAGTGGCTAAGACAATACAAAGAATATAAAAAAACAAATGATATAGATGTATTAGCACCGTCCTACGGTAAAAAAAAAGGAATAATCAAACTAACATCTAGCGACCAAGACTTTTTCATCAAAAACTATAATAATCCAAACAGATTACCAATAACTACTGTGTGGACAGCATACAAAAACAAATGCGACCAAGAAAAACGAGAGCCAGTATGTTACAGCACAGCAACAAATTTTATAAGAAGAATACCTTACATTGCAAAAGTGTTGTATAGAGAAGGCGAAGAAACATTCAAAAAAGAATGCTTACCTCATATCCATAGACGAACGGATGACTTAGTTCGTAATGAATGGATAACATCTGATGGACACGACTTAAATTTATATGTGATTGACTCTAAAGGAAGAGAGTATAGACCAGTGATAGCTGTTTGGAAAGATATAGCATCAAGAATCATTCTTGGGTACAATTTTAACAAAACAGAAAACACCGAATTAATTATAGAAACTTTAGCAGATTCAATAAAAAACTATGGAAAACCTCAAAACATAAAGATTGACAACGGAAAAGCATACAAAAACAAACAAACTCACATAAATAACGAAAAAATTATAGGAACATATAAAATTTTTGGCATAGAAGCACCAAGTTTTTCTATTCCATACAATCCTGAAGGAAAAGCAAATGTTGAGAGTTTTTGGAATGTAGTAGACAACTATTTTTCAAAAATTTTTCCAACATATTGTGGAAAAAACAAAGATGAAAGACCAAAACATTTAAAAGAAACAATAGAAAAACTAAAAAAAGAAGGCAAAATGCCAACAATTCAAGACCTTTACATAGAATTTGAGAAATTTGTAAAGTGGTATAACGAAACGAGAGTACATTCTGCAATAGCAATGACACCAAAACAGAAATGGGACTCATATACAAACGAAATTGAAAAAATCAGTGAAGATAAACTTATTTTCGGGACGGTTCATAGAAGACACGCAACAGTTCAACGTGACGGAATTCTTTTTAACGGACATTGGTACAGAGATGCTGAAGGCAAATTGACTAGAGAATATTTCAAAAAAACAAGAAGAAATGAAAAGAAAAAGAAAGTTGTTGTTGGTATCGATATGCATGATTTTTCAAAACTATTCATATATACAGACGATGACAAAAACGAGTTAATTTGTGTTGCAGAAAAGAGAAATCTGTCATCTTGGAAGAAAACAAATGAAGCGAACAATCTAAATGAACTCAAAGCAATCAAGAAAGAAATCAAAACACAAAAAGAAGCAATAAAAACTTTTGCAGGTTCAAAAGAAAACTTAAAAGATTTGAAAAATTTCTTATACAACACAAAAGAAGACACAAACATTCAAAACAAGATAGAAAAAGAAGTTAAACTACCTAAAGGAGTCTTATAAAGCCTTGTGGGGGCTTTTAAATATATTTTTTGGAGCAATTTATGGCAGTAGAAGAAAAAAATCAAAAAGAATTAGAAAATTTAAGAAGAAGAGTAAAATTATACTTAACATCTAACAAAATGGCACAAAATACTTTAGCAGAAAAGTTAGATATTAATAAAAGTGCATTATCAACTACTTTAAGTGGTTCTTATGCTGGAAAGATAGAAGATGTTATAAAAAAAATAACAACATTTCTCGACAAAGAAGAACAAAAACTTACAAACAACATCAAAAAAATCGAGTACATTGATACTTCTATCAGTACAAAGATAGAAATCGCAATAAGAGAAGCAGAGCAAGACGAAAAAATCGCTGTCATTTTAGGTCCTACTGGGATAGGTAAATCATTCTTTCTCAAACATTTTTGCAATGAAATTGATGCATCTGTCATATACATAGAAGCGGATGAGACATACACAATTAAAAGTCTTTTAAATGAGATTAAAACAGTTTTAAAAATTGATGAGAAAATAAAAACAACATCTGCATTGATGAAATCAATCACAGAAAAACTAAAAACAACAAAAAGAACAATCGTTATTGACGAAGCAGAAAGACTTTCTATTAAAATCTTATCTGTATTAAGAAAACTGCACGACAAGGCTGGTGTTGCAATTATTTTTTGTGGATTACCTGTACTTTTTACTGACATAATATCACAATATCAACAGACAGAGCCATTTCATTCAAGAATTTATAAAACTGACTTAGGCAAATTGACAAAAGAAGATACTACAATTTTCGTTAAAGAAGTTTTACCAAAAATTGAAAACGACCTCATTGACTTTATACACCAAATTTCAAAACAAGTAACAGTCTACATTGTGAATATATTACTTCAAATCCAGAGAGAAATGAATAAAAGAGAGACTCAAACAGTTACAAAAGAAATCATTATCAAAGCAACGGAAAACTTAGTTATCTTGTAAAGAGGATGTTTATGACAATTGAAATAATAACGACTAACGAAATAAAAATTAAAGAAATATTAGAAAAAGAAGGACTAACTGTTAATAATGTTCAAAAGAGTAAGGTTGGCACTGATATATACCATATAGCAATGCCAATCAAAACAGTAGAAAGAAAAGCAATAATTGCATTAACAAGAAACAATTTAATTATATACTATTTTTATGAGATACCACAATATGAAACTTCAATTTATGTCGTGAAAGGAGATGTTGCCTAATGTATAGATGTAGATGTATTATAGGACATTGGAAGAAAAAGACTATATTTGAACAAATTTTAACAGCATTTAAAAGCGGTTTAAACGCTTTAATAACAATAAAAAAGAAATGGAGAAGAATATGGATCCTAATAGAACTAAAGAGGTTATACCTCAAGGAAATAAAGAAAAATATGCAGAGGACAAGACTGGAACAAAAAAAAGAAAAAAAGTTATAAGGTCAACTGCAGTAGAATTTTTAAAATGGGTTTATGAGGAATACAAATTAACACCACAAGTAGAAGATGAAATGAAACAAAAATTTATGGACGAAACTGGCAAAAACCTGCCAAGGGAATATAGTTATAGCTGTGATGGTATTTGTCTGGATGTACCAACAGGGAAGGAGGACGAACGCAGATGACTGATAACAAAAAAAGAGAACTGTATAAAGACTATTTAATCAATAGAAATGGTGAAGTTATATTAAAACAATACATAAGCGAGAGAGATTGGGAAAAAAATATTGTTTTAAATGAAATATTCATAGAAGTAGATAAAATTGCAAAATATCTGAAAGACGCAAAAAGAGCAATAACAGATATGATTCTTGATTATATGAATAAAGTTGGTTCAGATATAGATAAAAAATATACAAAAGAAGAGATAACAAACATCACAATAACAAGTTATGACTCAAACAGGCAGGTAGAAGTAACAACAGCATCTCTAAAAAGATTAAACGAAAAAATAAAAAACGCGGAAGTCCTTTTCAAAAAATGTATTGTTAAATGGGAAGAAAACAATGAAATCAATGAAAAAGCAAAAACGATGATAAACTCTTTTTTTGGTCAAAGAATGACTGTCACAAAAGCATTATCTATCTGCCAACTAAAGTTTGTTGACGACGAATGGGCTGATGCTGTTGCCATATTAAAAGATGCTATTGATACAATAAATAGTAAAATGTACTATGTTTTTAAAGAAAGAAATAAAGTTGACAACAAATTTAGAGCAATAAACTTAAATTTCACTTCAATTGAAGTATAGAAATTTAAGACAATGGAGGGTAACTATATGAAAAAAGAAACAGAACAAGTATTTGATTGGGAAATTGCAAAAATAACTGGAGAAGTTGACAAAAGAAACTATTATGATTGTGATATTAAAGAAATTGAAGATGCAACTATTAGTTCAACTGGATTTATGAACTCGAAATTTTTGGGAAACATTAAACATACAAACTTCAAAAATACACCAATAATTGATTGTGACTTATCAATTACAGAATTTATTGAAAACCATTTTGAAAATGTGACAATAACCAATTGTAATACAACTGGAACTAAATTTATAAAATGTACTGGCACTATCTTGTTTGCTGATTGTACAGAAATACCATTAGACCAAGAGACTGATGACTTTTTAGTGTTAGAATCAGAATAAATACGAAACACCGCTTTTATCAAAAAAGCGAGTGTCTTGCAGGTTGGTAACTGCAACTGATGAGTTAGCCAAAAATAAAAAGGGGGGAAAAATGGGATACATTCCAGACTGTGAATTCAAACGATGTAAAAGAATTGATTTTCTCATCGAAAAGATAAAGTTCTATATTCAAACGATGAGATATTATCGTGAAAAAGCGAAAAATTTAGAAAAATATGTAAAAACGAATGGAAAAGACTTGCAATCCGAAAAGATTGACGAAAGTAAAGCGAAAACAATTGAAGCAATGAGACAAGAAATTATTGTTTTAGATTATGTATTAGAAATTTTAATGGCTTCGCGAGAAGGACTCAAAGATTTAGTTTTAGATGTAACAGAAAAAGATGTGGCATTAAGATTAATAAAAAGCGAAGGAGTTGAAAAAATATTAAAATCAGCGATATGTTCTTTGAAGCAAGGCATTGAAAAAATTTGTGAAAAAATTCAATACTATAATAAAGAAGAAAAGAACGTTATTACTGACATTGAAATATTTTTAAATGATTTAACAAACAATATTTACAAAGATGTCCTTTCAAAGATAAAATACAATTTATTGTCAACAGAAAAAGAGACAACAATATATTTATTGTGATGTTTTAATTCTCAGTAAATAACGAAACACCGCTTTTCTAAAAAAAGTGGTGTCTTGCAGGTTGGTAACTGCAACTGATGAAGTTAGCCAAAAGGAGAAAAACAATGCTATTAGTGAAAACTAAGTTAAAATCAAGTAAAATAGACGGTATAGGACTATTTGCCAATGAATTTATAAAAAAAGGCACAATAATTTGGAAATATCACCCATTATTTGAAAAAATAATCACAACAGAAGAGATTGAAGCATTAGAAAAAACTCCAAAAAAAAACAATACTTCATTATGCTTACAAATCAGAAGAAAACAAATACATTTTGTGTTGTGACGATGCAAGATTTATGAATCATTTAGATAATCCAAACGTCGACGAAATAATAGAAAACTACGAAGTTTATAATATTGCCAATAGAGATATAGAAATTGGAGAAGAAATAACCTGCAATTACAAAACTTTTGACTTAGATTTTAATAAGAAAATATTGTAGTGTACTTTTTTTATCAAAGGAATAATTATGACACAAATAGAAAAAATAAAAAAAGAATGTCTTTTAATAATTGGAGAAGAACATGCTGTTTTCTTCTGCTTGATAGATTTCTTTTTAGACAAACTTCTAATGAATCATGACGAAGACTTTCTTATTGCCGAAATAAAAAAGAATAATTGCAAAAACTTTTGCGATATTAAAAAAGTACTTGAAAGAATTTGTTTTTTAGACAAAAAAAAAGACAATTCGTCACTTTTAGATGAAAATATAAACGTAGATGAAGTTTTTAAAAAAATTAACGAAATAGAATTTGATAGTTCTAAAAATGAGCAATTAAAAAAAAGTGATGATAGTTGTCATATCACAGAAGAAAAACAAAACGACAATATTGAGACCAAGTGGAAAGAAATTTATAAATCAATTGGACTCAAAGGAAACTTCTCTCCGTTAAGTGCAGAGCCAACACCAGAATTAATTAACAAAATAAGTTTAAACAAAGACAAAATAAAAACTTCTTTTGATCTTTTAATATTATCTTTAGGTGGAGAAATCAAAGAAAAAAAAACAGAACAACCAACACATGTATATATACCAAAATTTAACAAGGAAAAAAAAGAAATAAAACAGAAAGTAGATGAAAATATTTTCTATGCGAAAACGAGTTTATTTGAGTGAGGATAAAAAAAATGAATAAAAAGGAAAAAATATCTAAAAGCGTACAAAAATTAAGAAACGAGATAAAATTAGCAGAAGCAAGGGCTATTGCCAAACAAAGAAGAACGAATTTAAATAAAGTTTTAGAAAAAGATAAATTTGAAACACATGGCGACATTTATGATTTTTTTATGGGCTTGACTTCAAAACAAAAACAACATTTAGCATTTTGCTATTTATACAGCGAAGCAAATTTTGGTTCACCAAAAGAACTTTACGAAAGATTTAAAGACAATAAAAAGGTAAAAAAATGAGCGATGAAAGATACTTATTTGAAAGAGAATATGAACTTATTCCTTTTCAAGAAGAAGATTTAGGATTAAAAAAGAAAAAAGGTGTTCTCTCGATGGGAAAAAATAATTATTACGAAAAACCTAAAGAGACAACAATTTCCACACCGCTTGGTATCAGTAAATATATTTTTGATACAATTCATAACTATTTTAGATTTTCTAACAATCTAAAGTATGTACTTGATGTTGGTTGTGGACGAGGAAATTTGACATATTTTTTTAATAAAAATGCAAACTATTTTTGTATTGGGATTGATAAAACTAAAATTTTTTTGGAAGACAATGCCAATGTATCTATCAAACAAGAAATAGATTTTTTGACAACAACAACAAAAAATGAAAGTATAGATATAATACTATGCAATCCACCTTGGAACAACCCAAAAAATTTAGAAAACAATAAAAACTTACCAGAAAACATAGAATTATCAGAAGAAACAATGAATAAATATAGTAAAAAATTTGAAATGTATAACTCTACTCTCTATCCATACATATTCTTGAGACATATCTTTGAAATTTACGGATATAGACGACCTGTTGTATTATTAAGCCCGTTTGGGTTTCTGTATAATAACGATGTCAATTCACATCGTTATGAATGGATTAGAGATAATGGAGCAAAAATTACAAACATCACTATTTTACCAAAAAATATTTTTAAACAAGTTAAATACCCTGCACAAATTCTATTTTTTAATATTTTTGGTCTCGAACCTGTTACTTTTTTAGAAGAAAAATATATTAATCCAACACTTTTTGACTTGGAGGGATTCAATGCTTGAGAAGATCATCATTGTATATATTACAGGTGCGTTAGTTTCATTTGTTTATTTTGCTACAATGGAAAAGAGCATATTAAATGAAGAATATACAAATGAACACGATGGAATAGAAGCTTTTCTATATATAATTTGTAGCGTGTTCTGGTTTGTTTTTTGGGTTTACGGAATTATGAATTTATTCAAAAAATATAAATAAGTTTTTGATTGAGATGCAATAAAAAGAATGGAGAAAAAAAAATGTGGAATAAGATACCTCTAATAGGTTGGCTATTAGATTTCATTTTTAAAGTATCATTAGCAGTTCCTTTTTGGTTCTGCTGGAAAGTTTGTAGATTAGGACAAAAGTTTTTTGGATTTCTCCCAACGCAATATCAAAATATTGGTTTTTGGGAGACTGTTGGATTATTTATAATAACAGGAATAATTTTTAGCTTCGTTAAAATTATGCAAGTTAGTAACACAACAAACATAAAATAAGAAATAATAAATTTATTGCATCTCAATCAAAAATTTAAGAAAAGAGGCGTACTATGACTCAAAGACAATATGAAAATTGGTGGTTAAACAAAAAATGCCATGTTGTTGGTTCAACAGAGAAAAAATACAAAAAAGTAATAAAAATAGAAGTTATTAAAAATAAAAATCACAATTTTGTCGTACTACACTATGAAGACAAAACTACTGAGCACGTTGGGAATGAAAATAGACTCCCCACTAAGTGGGAAGTAGAAGTACAAAAATAAACGTTGTTGATAAATAATTTATGATAAATAAAAAACAAATTGCATATATACATATATTAAAAAACAATCTCGCGATTTCAGAGAAAAAATACAGAGAAATTCTGCAATTTTTTCTTGTCAACACATCAAAAGACTTACCAGAAGAACAATATACTTTTTTTATTTCAAAAATGAAAGAACTTTCTGCTACAACAAAACAACTCAACACAATTCACTTTTTAGCAAAAAACATTGTAACAAATCTTAAATCTTATTGCGAACACATCACACAAAGAAAAATACTAAATCTAAGTTTTTTACGAAAGGAGGAAGCAAGCCTCATCATTACTTCACTACAAAAATATAAAAAATAAAAACACTTTTTCGCATATTTTGACACTTTTTTTCTCATTGAGAATGGTAGTATTTGCGTATGAAAAAAACAAATATTTTAAAATTTTTAACAAACGAAGAAAAAGACATTTTGAGAGAACTTTTTCTTCGCAAAAGAATATACATTCCAGAAGACACATGCAAAGCATTTGAAAAATATCAAATTACAAAAAAAGACGCTAAGGTTTTTTTGCAGGAGTTAGAAAGTGAATCGAAGTCAAAGAGTCAAAATAAGTGACATCGCACCTTATTTATCAAAAAAATCATTATTTCTAATTCTTTTTTATTGTGCAGGGACATCAATATATGTCCCTGCACAATCCAAAAAGGAACGAAACGAAAGAATATTGAACGAGTATCGAGAAAACACATCTTTGACAATCGGAAAAATATCTGATAAATATAATTTATCAAAATCACAGATATATAGAATAATAAATGGAAAATAACAAATTTGACTTATATTACAATGAAAGCAGAGAACTCTATGTTGTACATGGCAAAACACTGAGAGAAATATCAAAAATTTTCAATGTGAGCGAAAGAACTTTGTCTTCGTGGAAAAACAATGAGAAAAACTATGATATTGCTACTTGGGAAGAACAAAGAAAAAAGTTTTTAATTAGTAAAAATGGGTCAATTGATGTAGTCAAAAACTCAATATCTGCATTTCTTGAAAATTTAGTGATAGACCCCTTGGCAATAGATAAAGAGACTTATAACAAAATAAATTTATTGACAAAATTATTAGACAAATTTGAAAAAAGAGAAGATATTTTTGCTAGTACTATTTCAGTGATGGAATACTTTACGCGATTCATAAAAGAAAAATATCCAGATGAAGCAGAAACATATTTACCTGTTGTAAGAGAGTTTTTTGGTTGGATGGAACAATGGCGAAAGTAACAAAAAATCAATACAAAAAGACAACAGAAACAATATTAGAAAAACTTCTAAATGAAGTTTCTTGCTTTCCTAAAGACCAAAATCAAAAAGAACGAAAAGAAAAATCGAAAAAAGACCTTTTTGAATTTATAAAAAACTATTTGCCTCACTATGCAGAGCAAGGAACGCCAGACTTTCATAGAGAAATCAATCAAATATATGAGAATATGGCGACATTAACAGCTGCTGCAATTGCAGCTCCTAGAGGATTTGCTAAGTCAACTATATTTTTTGCAAAAATACTACAATCCATTTGTTTTAAATTAGAAGACTTCGTTGTCTACGTCTCTGCAACAAGAGAATTAGCACAAGATTTTACTGAGTTTTTAAAACTTGAACTAGAACACAATGAACGAATTAAAGAAGATTTTGGAAATCTACTAACTCACTCTGGCAAAAAAAACGACTTCGTTGCAAACAATGTAAGAGTTGTTGCAAGAGCGAAGAGGCAGATGGTTCGAGGTTTCAAATACAAAAATCACAGACCCTCATTAATTGTAGTAGATGATATTGAAAAAGACGAAGAAGCACAATCTCCAAAACTTGTATTGAAATATTTAAAAATTATAACTGAAGGGGTTTTTCCATCTCTAAATCCAATTAACGGGAAATTAATAATAATTGGAACAATTATTAAAAAGCGTTCTGTTCTTGGTATAATAATTAACTCTGATGAAGAAATATTTGCAAGTTGGACAAAAAGAAAATATCAAGCATTAAATATAGATGACAATGGCAATCAGTATTCTTTGTGGGAAGCAAGATTTCCAGTTAAAACTTTACTAAAAATCAAAGCAACTATTGGAACTGCTGCATTTGAAAAAGAATATCAAAACAACCCAAAAGACGAAGATGACGAATCTGTATTTCATGAGAGTTGGATACAATACTATGAAAATGTAGACTTAAAAAAACTTGTAAGAGTGATGTTTATTGATCCTTCAGCGAAAGAAAAAACATCTGCAAGAAATAGAAAACCAGACTACAAAGCAATCATCGTTCTTGGACTTGATAGAAAAGAAATGAAATACTATGTACTATATGCTTGGATACAAAGAACTTCTATAATCAATATGATTGCTGCTATTTTTAGACTTTTCCTACAATTTAGATGTAGCATCGTTGGTGTAGAAAGCAATGGCTTTCAATCTTTATTAGAACCGTTAATAAGGGCAGAAGAAAAACAAAAAAAAATAAATCTTCCTCTAAAATTGCAAGAAAATTATAAAAACAAAGAAATAAGAATAAAGTCACTTGCACCAACGTTTGAAAGATTATTAGTCTTTTTTAAAAAATATCCAGACGATGACACAAAACTATTAATAAATCAATTTATTTATTACCCCGGGATAGAAGATGACGGACCTGATGCATTTAAAGCTGCAAAAGAGATAATTGATAAATTAACAATAAAAAATTCTTTTTTAGGAATAAACACAAAACAAATACCTTCGAGTGAAGATTGGAAAAATTTATGAGTACAAATAAAACAAGTTTCAAATCATTATATAATAATCAAACAGCATTCAATGTATATAATACTTTGTACGAATTGTCGAACCCAGATCAAATCCTTAGAGAAAAAGGAGAAAGCATAACTTTATATGAGAAACTAAGTTACGACTCTCATGTTGAAAGTTGTCAGGAAAGTAGGCACGTAGGATTATTATCAAATGAATTTGATTTTTTCTTGCAAGATGGTGCAGACGCTCAAGAGAAAAAAGCACTTGATTTTATTAAAGATTTATTTACAAACAAAATAAATACAGAAGACTTAATCTCAAATATTCAAGATACGATTTATTGGGGCTATGGTGTTACAGAAAATTTAAAAGTCCGTGATGGGCTAAACATCATTTATGACAAAATAGAATATCTTCCACACGAATGGTTCGGATTTAACGAAGACAGAGAATTAGTATTTTTTTCAAAAACAAATGCAACAGAAGGCGAAATAGTAGATAGAGCAAATACAACTATAATTCAATATAGACCCTCTTACAAAAACCCTTATGGACGAGGAAAATATTCAAGAATATTCTTTCCAGTAATGATAAAAAAAGCTATGGTGAAATATGGGGCGAGTTATGCAGAAAATTTGGGTAGAGTATTTCTATATTTAGTAACTCAAGTAGCAGAAAACCAAGAAAAAAAATACGAACTTACAAAAATGCTACAAGAAATAATTCGCTCTGGTGCTGGTGTTTTGGAAACTGGAGACAAACTAGAACATTTAAATATCGACAAAGCAGGTTCTGGAAACTTTTTTCTTGATTGGGTGAATTGGGGAAATCAAGAAGTGTCAAAGTGTGTATTACTACAAACACTTTCAACCGAGCAAGGTGCTGTCGGTAGCCAAGCTTTAGGAAATGTTCACTATCAAGTAAGAGCAGAAGCTATCGAAGCAGATAAGAAATACACAAAAAGATTTATATCTCAATATATAAAACAAATAGTTGACTTAAACTACCCTAACATTAAAATATATCCAGAATTAAGATATTTTGAAGAAGAGGACTTAAATGTTCAAAGAGTAGATAGAGATGAAAAATTGACAAAACAAGGATTAGTTTTCAAGAAAGAATATTATGAAGAAAATTATAATTTAAATCCAAATCATTTTGATTTGGGTAATGATAATAATATAGAAGAAAATCCAGAGGAAAATCCTACCCCAAAAGAAAAATTCAAATTTCAAGAAGTTTCGGAAGATATAGAAAAAGTAATAAAAATAATAAACTCTTTATCAGTGCAAGAAAAAGAGTTTTTGGGTAGTAGAGACTTCTATAATCAAGCAGATTTTAGAATATTTGAAAAAGAAAAAGGTTTTTGTGAAGCAAGACTGATAGGAGACAAAGTATATATACAAGTTGCAGTCAGACCACAAAACAGAAAAGAAGGCATAGCAACAAATCTTGTCTCTGAAATGATAGACAAAATCAAAGTTAATTGCCCTTCTGCTGAAAGAATAATAGCAACAATTGACGATGAAAATTTTGAATCAAAAACATTCTTCAAAAAATTAGGGTTTGGATTAGGCTATTCATCTCAAGCACAAAACAAATTTTGGCTTGACCTTAAAAAAAAAAGTCCAGCAGAAAAACTAATTAGCCTACTCTTTTCTGAAGAGAATATTAATCTTTTTTATCAAGAAGATAATCAGATTGAAAAGTTCATTGAAAAGACAGAAAACAATTTTTCTAACTATTTTAAACAATTTTTAAATGATGTTTCAAAAGCGATTAAAGACTCAAAAGACTATGATGAAGCAAAAGAAAAAATATCAAAATGTGTAGGAAAAAATAAAGATGTAAAAAAAATTGCTTATGCTTTTTTAACTGCTGATATAATTGGTCGTGGATATGCAAGACTTCAACGAGATGAAGATGTAATTCTTTTTGCAGAAACAAGTAATGTATCAGATATAGAAAATATCATTTTTGATTATACAGATGTCAACTTTCTGAAAATGAAAGTAGCAATGACAAAAAAAGAGTTTGATGTACTCGAAAATAAATACAAAAAATATGCTTTCACGATAAAAGGCTACGAAGAAAAGTCTCAAATAGAAAGCATTCAAAATATGCTAATAGAATGTAAAGAAAAAGGGCTAGGCTTTAAAGAGTTTCAAAAAAGTTGCCAAGAAAAAGAACTAAAAGTAAATAGTTTGGTGTATTGGCAAAATATCAAATCAGCACAAGCTGCAGGTAGATACAATCAAATGATGCAAGATGTAGACATAGCACCGTATTGGCAATACTCTGCGATTCTTGACAATCAGACAAGACCAGAACATGCTGCTTTGAACGGATTCATTCGTAGATATGATGATACTTTTTGGAAAGATTGGTATCCGCCAAACGGATATAGATGTAGATGTTATGTAAGAAGCCTTTCTGCTTCTTATGTGAGAAAAAAATTGGGCTTATCACCAGAAGAAATTGATAAACGGAATGGAATGCCTGAAAAAGGAGAACTTCTATCATTAATAGAGAAAGGTCAAGAAGATAGAAGAAAAACATTTGAAACAAGTAAAAATAATATAGTTTCACTAGAAAATGAAAAGACTCAACAACTTCTACGAAGCACAGAAAAAATTGATAACATAATAAACTTGTGTGACAAAAAAGAAGATTTGACCATAGAAGAAAGAAATTCTATTTCAAATATATTACGCACAATTAATAATAAAATTGATGATATCGTTGCAGATAAAATAGACATAAAAAAAACGAAATCTTTTTACACACAGTTGAGAAAAAAGTCATTGAATGAAGAACAAAAAAACGAATTAAAATATATAGTTAAGAATGTTGAGAAAGAAATTAGAATGTATGATATTCAAGACATTGTTGATAAAATAGAACAAAACAAAAGCAGAATTAAGTTTTTTAATTCATTTGAAGAGTTGAAAAAGAATATAACAGAGACTAAAGAAAATATAGTCAAAATGTCCCCTGAGAATGGTTTTTTGGGGAATGTCGGTGAGGATTTGGATTTTTGGATGAAAAACAAAAATCTTGTTAAAAAAGAGTAAAAAAGCCAAATCAATAGAAAATAGCAATATTAATTTTAAACGGGATTTAAACGGTAAAATTTTCATTTAAAACAAAATTACAAAGAGATTGGAAGGTCAAAAATGAAACTAACAACTATATCTAGTATAGCAGTAGCACTCATCACCTCCGTTTTTGGAATGATAACACTTCTTATTGAGAAAAATAATGTTGTGTTAGCGACAATTCTTTTTTCTATAAGTATCCTTTCTTTAATTGTTATATCGGCAATATTTTTTTTAAAAAAAAGTAAAAATCAAAAAGAAGTTGAAAATTCTTTAATGCAAAAAGGAGATATTAACGAACTTTTAATACTTCAAACAAAAATTGATTTTCATACAATAAAAACAAAAGAAGAACTAATGAGACTCATATCTGATCTATTGAAACAAAATAATAACAGGGTTGGTGACATTTATGCAGATGCTTTACAAGAATATTCAATAGAAGAAAAAATAAAATTGGAAACTTATATAAAAAAAACAGATTCGTATATTTACTTCATCGAAATAATAGAAGACATCTCAACTGAAACAAAAAACGATTTAGAAATTGTTGTTGATAGAAATGGTATTGAAAAAAAATCAGTTGATGAGTTTGATAAATACAGAGAAAGAAAAGCATCACAATATGTCTACAATGCTTTAGAAGTCTTAAACAAGAAATATTCAGACTCAATCTGTATTATACCTCAAAAAACTTTATTTCAAAAATTCGGAGACAAACTTTTTAATGAATACAAAAAGAATTTTAAAAATATAATAGATGAGATTAGAAACATTTTTACAAATAGACATAAGGAATTGAACGAACTACAAGAAAAATTAGAAAAAAAGAAAAAAGAATTTTAATTATTTCTTCTTTCTACAGGAAGTAATAATTGTTTTTAAGTTTAGAATAGTATCTTCTGCTGGGAATAAAATCATATTTTTAAACTTTTGTAGATAAAAATCTTTTTTATTTGAGTCTATCTGTGCATTGTCAAAAGTATCTTTTACAAACTTGAAATTTTTTAATCTTTCAATAATAGTATTCTTTCCCATACCTCGAGGAGAATGCATATACCACAAAAGATTTTCATATTCGATAGGAGATAAGCCACAGTCACGGATGAGGTCGTTTATTTCGTACATAAAAACACCTAAAAAAAATAATTAATATTTGTATATAATTTCGCATATTTTGACACCTATGTCAAGAAACTTTTTGATATTTTTAGACTATATAAAAAACAAGAGGATTTTATGAGTAAAATTTTTGATAAAATACACGTCTTTAGAATAAGAAACGGTGGCAACTACAAGCAAGGGAAAGTTGACGAAGCCTTCTTACAAGCAGTTGCAAAAAATTATGATACAAAATATTTTTCAGCACCAATAACTTTAGATCATGAAGAAAAAGGACCGTCTTTTGGAAAAGTTAAAGAAGTTTATGCAGAAAAAGAAAATCTATATGTAAAATTTGATTGGATAAAAAAATCACTTGTTGAAAAAATCCAAAGTGGTGAGTATCAGTATATATCTCCAGAATTCTATAAAGACCTTGACGGAAAAGGACCTTATCTGAGAGCAATATCTTTTGTTCGATTTCCAGAAAATAAAGGATTAGAACAAATAGAAATATCAAAAGATTTAAAAGAAGAAACGAATTCGGGTATTCTTCGTTTTTCAGAAGAGTCTAACACTTTTAAAGATGGCGATTTTATCATTTTCAAAGAAGAAAAAGAAGATGATTTAATTTCAAAAATAAAGACAAGCGTAGAAGAAGTCTTTAATAAAATCTTCCCTAAAAACACATCTAATCAGATTAATTTTACAGAACAAACACATCTCGACAAAAAAGTCACAAATCAGCTACAAGACAATCACTTTGTACATACTAATCAAACTAATCAAAAGGAGAAAAAAGAAGGAATGACAGAAGACGAAAAAAAAGCCCAAGAAAAAAGAGACAAAGAATTTCAAGATTTGTTGAGATTTAAAGAAGATGCTTTGAAAAGAGAAAAAACAAACAAAGCAAAAGAAGTTACAGAAAAGTTAAAAAAACTTTCTGATGCTGGGAAAGTGCCAAACGCAGAAATCACAAAATTTAGTGATTATATAATGTCTATGAATAATGACAATGTTATCAAGTTTTCTGATTCAACAGAAGAAAAACCAACAGACTTTATATTTAAGTTTTTTGAAGGAATTCCAGAAGGAACTTTCAACTCTGTAACAAAAGAAGCAAAATACACAGAAAAAAATGCAAAAACAAAAAAGCCAAATGTTTTGAAATTTTCAGAAAATGGAGAAGTATCTTTAGATGAAGAAGCTGCTATACAAGAAATAATGAAATATGCAGAAGAAAACAAGATTGAGTTTGAAGAAGCATACACAGAGTATATAAAAAAATTGGAGGTATAATGTTTTATAAAGTTGCATCAGAGACAGTAATTGCACAACAAGATATATCAGAAAGTATTTTTTTTACAGTTGATGGAAAAATAGCGACAAATGATACGCAAGTTTTTGGCGTGTCAGAGTACGGAGGAACAAAAGATTTTGCAACAGATGCGATTTACATGGGAATAGTGGAAGTTTTAGTTGAAGACGGAGAAGAAATTTTGGTTGGAGATAGAATATCCACATCATTAAATGGAAAAGCAAAAAAGAATAACGCCGATGGAAAATTTCTTGCTCGTACAGGTGGTCAAGCACCTTGCAAAATAGAAGTAGTATTAAGATAGGAGAAAAAAATGCCAATTAATCCATTTATAAAAAATTTAAATGCAGGGATTGTTCCTTTACTAACAAAACTTGCATACGCGAATAAGCTTAGAGATTACGTAGGCTTTAAACTATTTCCAATAATAACACATCCAGTTTCAATGGGACAAATAGCAAAATTTAGAGAAATGCTTGAATATTCTGACTCAAGAAGAGCACCTGGGTCAAATACAAAAAGAGTATCATTAGATAAAGCAGATTTTAAGAATTTCTTCATAGAAGAGTTTGCGCGTGAAATGGGAATTGATGACTCTATTATAGAAGAAGCTTTAGAACCAATTAAAACATTAAAATTAGAAGAGCAAGCATTACTATCGACTTTAAGAAATTTACTTGCTATCGAGATGGAAGTAAAACAAGCCAACCTTGCCACAAATCCAAACAATTTTCCAAACAAAACTGAACTTATTGGTACATCAAAATTTGATAGCCCAGATTCAGACCCACAAAAAATCATTGATGAAGCAAAAGAATGTATAGCAGATGAAACAGGTGTTGATCCTTTAACCGATATTACAATGGTTGTTTCTGGAAAAGCTTACAGAGCATTAAAAGATCATCCAAAACTCAAAGAAGCATTAAGTTCGCAAAGAACAAAAGTTTTATCAAAAAAAGACTTAATAGAAATATTAGAAGTAAAAGATATTGTTGTTGGTAGAGCGGTGAAACGTGTTAGTGGAGAAAGAACTGTGATTTGGGGTAAAAATATAACTTTGGCGTATGTTCCAGACAAAATTGAATCACTAAAAGAACCTTCGTTTGGTGTTACTGTTAGAAAACAAAGTTTCCCTAAAGTAGAAAGATACAGAGATGAACCTTCAATATCGTGGATGTACAGATATAGAGACGCGTTAGAGTCATTAGTTATTGATGGAAAATCTGGTTATCTTATTGAAAATGCAGTTTCATAATTTAAGGAGAGTAGTATGGCTGAAGAAAAGAAGAAAGAAAAAATTATCTATATTGTAAAAGAATCAATCACAGTAAACAATATTAAACACAAAAAAGGTAAAACAATCACAGACGAGGTCTTATCTGAAAAAGAAATTGAATACTTATTAAAGAATAAAAAAATTGTTTTAAAAGAAACGAGCAAGCAAGGACAATAACATGAGTGACACAAGTCTTACAAAAGAAGAAATACACGAACTCGAAGAGTATGTTAATACAACGAAAAAGAAACCAATCTCTCAAAAATTAGATTTTTTCTTCAATAAAATGATACCTAAAAAATTAATGGTCTGGATTATTGCGACTGTTTTAATTTTTCTTGGAAGACTCGATGGTTCTTGGTGGGGAATCATTACTTGCGTTTATTTAGGAACAAATGCAATAACAAAATTTTCACCTTTAATTAATAATTTTTTAGGGAAAAACGGAGGTAGTGAAATTCAATGAATATATTTAAAGGACTTTTTGATAAAAAACAACAACAAATTGATAAAACAAATGAAGTATTAAAGAACACAGAAAAGGAGGAGAAAGCAAATGAAAAAACTGCTACTGATATTGACGCTAAGTTTAATAGTCTTTAATTTTGGTCTTACCTGTCAAGAAAAACAAGAGAATCAAACTCAAAAAAAACCGTGGTGGCAAAAGACTACCACAAAAAAAACATGGTGGCAAATGAATGAGTTTGAGAAGTTCTGCAAATATCAAGAAGCAAAAAGCATTGCCAAAGGATATAGAACTCTCTATCAAACAGCAAGAAAAATATCGCTTAAAAGAGCAGAGCAATTAAAAAGCAATGTTACTTTTTTAGAAACTCAAAAAGAATGGCGACCACGTTGGGGATTTGGTGTTGGTGCTAATTTTTTAATAGATAGTAAATTATATTTAGATGCAAATGCCTCTCTCAAATTCTATTATTTTCCTATAAAAAACATATTTTTATCACCTGAAATCAATTTAAAATTTTATCCTGATTGGGGTGCTGGTGCTGGTTTTACAGTAGGATTTATATTTGGTGGAGAGAAAAAAACAGGAGTTTTTTAATGAATAATTTATGGCACAGATTGAGTAAAATATTAATTGGTGTTAGCTCAATCATCAAAAAAAATAGTAACTCAAACACAACTGAGTTAGCAAAACAAAAAATCGATGAAGCTCAAGAACTACTTGAAAAACAGTATATTGAGGAGGAGTATGACAAATGATAAGAGATGATTTATCTATCATAATTGAAAGAAATAAAAAGAGTTATGATTATAAGTACAATTCTAAAAGGAATGACTTAGCGAATAACTCAAAAAACAATTCTTTAGACACTTTAATTTTATACCAAAATGGGAAAGAAGTTTTTAGACATAAAAGAATGCAAACCGTATCTAACTACAACTTGTTTGACTCTTACGATGATACAATAGCACCAGGCAAATTCAAGATGAAACACTTTGTTGAAAAAAGAGCGTATACTGAAGATATTCACGGAATTTTCGACTGTTATGACATTGAAGGACAATACATCAAAGAAGACAGTACGCAAATAGATGATGGCATTAGAAAAGGAAGATACCTTGGACATAGTGACGAACACAAAGGTAAAGCAGTAGGATGTTGTTATTCTGCGGGGTGTATAATGTTTTTAGGACCAGAAAATCTTGTAGCATACAACAAAAAAGTGAGAGAACTTGGTGTAAAGGATGGGGATGTAATTTGTGGTGAGATAAGAGAGGTCTAAAATAAAATGGGATATTGTACAATTGAGGATTTAAACAACTTTGTAAAAAAAGATTTTTTGATAAATAAAGCACGTAGAGATGAAGATGTTGCAGAAGAATATATTGAAAGAATACAAAAAAGTATAGAAGATGCTACAGTGGAAATTGATGGCTATCTTTCTTCAAAATATCAGATACCACTACAAGTTGTACCTGGACATATTAAAAACAAATGTGCTGATATTGCTATCTACTATATTGTTAGTGCTAGTGGAATTGCTAAAGATTCAGAAGAATATAGTTTTATAGAAAAATATAATAAAGCAATTAAATATCTTGAGACCGTTAGAGATAGTGAAAAAGACATTTTGAATATTAATAATACAGGTGAACAAAAACCAATTGTACAATCAAGCCCTTTTTTAAAAAATATCGAAAACAAAGATTTTAATAAGAAATTCTGGAAAGGTTTTTAATTGGGAACTGCAAAAAAGATTTTGGGAATAGATGAATTAAAAAAGTTTATTGGTGTTTTAGAAGAAAACATGTCAGCAGATGCACGAAAAAAAGTTTTAAAAAAAATTGGGAGTAGAATCACAAACGAAGTAATACCTGACTATTTTCAAGAGAAAAAAGGACCTAATGGTGAAAAATGGGCTGATTTAAAAGACCCATACAAAGGACAAAAAATTAAGAAAAAAGGTACTACTGATATTCTTGTTAGTGAGGGAAAACTTCTAAGAAGTGTTGGATACAAAGAAAATGAAAATCAAGTAGTTGTTGGCGCTGGTGATGCTTCAGATGTTCCTTATGCTAGATCTCATAATAATGGTTATAAAGAAAGAAATTTGGAGGCAAGACAATTTATTGGCATTGGAGAAGAAGAGCAACAACGAATTGATGAAGAAATATATGATTGGTGGGGAAGAGTTATTAAATGAAAAACATGTTTAAAGAATATTTAAAAATGATGTTATCTAAAATAATAGGGACTGAAAAAATAAAAGTATTCTACTCTGTAAAAGATGAAGCAACGTATAAATCACCGCCATATATATCAATTCTATCAAAAAAAGCAATTCCAAAAAAAACTTTTCTAAAAGAACGCAAAGAAAATCAAACAATTTATTTAAAAACTTATGAAATTGTACAACCTATAAGACTTGTGATTGCAAGCACAAAAGAAGAAGATGTAGAAAATTGGACGGAAGATTTTTTTTCAGAAATCGAGAGTAAACATATTTTTACAATTAATAATATACAACAGTATGTAGAGATTGAAATTGTATCTCTTGAGTATTCTGACAACAAAAGTTCTCTATCTGTTGCAAGTGCTGCAATAGACATAAACTTTATCTATGGAACTTATAAAAATAAAGAAGTACCAAAAATACAAAAAATTGAAATTAAAAGTATTTCAATTGAGGAGAGATTAAATGGAAGTAACAATGAATGAAAAACAAGAAACTGACATTCTTGAAGAAACAAACAATAATACAGAGGAAGCAAAGAGTATTGAAGAATCCCAATATTTCGACTTAGAAAAGTTGATAGAAGAAAAAACAAAAAATAAAACAGAAGTTTTTATTTTGCATCAATTCTTTTTGAGAGAAAATTGGCTGAAAGGTAAAAAAGTTACAAGATCAGAATTTGAAGCGAAATATTCTCTTTATTCTTCAAAGTATTTAGGTAAAAAAGAAATCATAAAAACGAATTGGAGTAGTGAATAATGACTATTGATGTTCAAGAAATCATCATTGATGGAGTTTCTGGGCAAGTTCCAACGAAAGCAGAAAAATATATCTTTGTTGGTACGTGTTCCAAAGGCATAGAAAATAAAATTTATACTTTTGGGAAAAACTCAGACTATAAAAAAGAACTTGGCGAAGGTAGATTAACAGATAAAATCAAAGACTTTTTCTCTGTATTACAGGAGGAAGCAATTGTAATTGCAATACCTTCTGAAAAAGACATTGCAGGAGAAATCAGAGAAATTATTTTTGAAGGTACAGGAAAAGCAACATATACAGTAACAGGAAATAGTCTTTGTGACACAGATATTGTTATTCAAATTTTATCTGGTGGTGCATTAAATGAAGCAACGGCAAAAATATCAATTGATGGAGGAGATAATTGGATGTCTCCATTCACAATGCCCGTTGATGGAAAAGTAAATGTAGAGATAGCAGGAATCGTAGTGACATTTGCCAACTTCACAACTCCATCTCAAAGTTTTGTAACTGGCGATAGATATTTTTTAAAAACAATATCACCAAAGAGTGGTATTACAGCATTGATAGAAGCTATTGAAGTTGGTCTTGAATTATATACACCTCGTTACGTATATGTATGTCAAGATACTGATTCGCTTCATTGGGTTACTTTTGGTATGAAAGCAGATGAACTTTTTAGTTTGCATAAACCAACATATTTTATAACAGATACTCGAGAAAAAATAGAAGCAATAAAGCGAAATGGTACTATTACAATCAGTACAAAAATAATAACAGGATTGTCAAAAACAGATGATTTTGTTGAAGGTTGCAGTGTTACAGGTGATGGAATTCCTACAAACACGATTATTACAAAAATATTAAGTCCAACATCTGTTGAAATAAACAACAATGCAACAAAGACACAAACAATTAGTTTACTTATAAAAGAAGACATTTCAAACTATGTAAATAGTCTCGTAAAAGAAAGACAATCTTTTAGTCATAGATTTGTGGCTGTTTGTGCTGGGTATGGTGAAGTTATAGAAAAAACAGGAATTTCTCAAGTTAGAAATTACTCGGGTGTGATGGCTGGCACTATTGCATCTGCTCGAGTTAATGAGTCAATAGGAAAAGTTAAAAAGTTTCCAATAAGCAATGTTAAACTTCCTCAGGGCTGGACAAATACACATTCAACAATTTTAAACGATGCTGGTTTTGTAGTACTTAGAAGACTCGAAGGGCTTAACTCATTGTATTTTGCGAGAGGTAATACTTTAGCAGAAGATACATCTGACTACAAATATATAGAAATTGTAGACACCGTTTTTAAAGCAATTCGACTTGGAAGAGTTGGTGCTTTAAAAGATTTACAGTCTGAAGGAGACTCTGCAGGTATCACAAATGCACATGCAGAAATTATTACTGCAATATCAACAATGACATCCGCAAGTCCAAAAGAATTAGATTCTTTTGAAGTAATAATACCACCAAACCAAGATATTGTGAATAATGGATTAGTTTTTAATTTGGTACTTTATGGAATACCTATAATAAAAAATATGAAACTCAATTTCATGTTCAAATACGCCAACCCTTTTGAGGAATAAGGAGATTTAAAAGTTGATAAATGGAAAAGTATTCTCACACGAAGATATTTCAGTAGTTTGTAATAAAATGGGTTTTATCTTTGGAGTAAAAAAGATTGATTTTTCTCACAAAAAACCAAGTAAAGCAGTTTACGCTTTAGGTAGTGCAAAAGCTATCGCATATGTAAGAGGTAAATTCGAAGGCAATGGTTCTTTAGAAATCCTTTTAGAAACTTGGACACAGGTTACTGCTGCATCAAAAGTTGAAGATGGGTTATATAAAATGAAACCTCAAGCAACAAATATTGTTGTTAGTTTTGCAAACGATGAAGAACCGCCGATTGGCTTTATGCTTATGCAAATTGCTTTTGATGGTTTTAGTTTTGGTTCTACAGATGACGGAGAACAAACAATAAAATTGGATTTTAATATACTTGGTGGAGTAAAAGATGTAACAGCAAGCGGACTACATGATCCTGCTGGGATGTTATAAGAAAGGGAATAAATGTTTCACGAAAAAAAAATAAAAGAATTAAAAAATAAAATTGAAAGTTTACCAAATAACAAAAAAGCACAAGCAGAAAGAGTCATTCTTTCAATCGAAAGCATTAAAGAATTAATTAATGAAACAACGTTCAACAATACAAATAAAACAGAATGCTTGAAACATTTAAATGAAGCATCTGATTTTTTTATAAGAAGTTTATAAGAAAGGGAAAATATGAATAAAAACAAAGAAATACCACAAATCGTAATAGACGCAAAAAATAGAGGAAGAAAAATTATAAAATTGTCTAATAGACTTGGTGATTTTTATTTTGCTAAACTCACCAAACCAGAAGTAAGAAGAGTTATATCTTCTGCTGGAAATAGTAGAGAGAAATTCTCCGCTTTGATGAAAAATCAAATAAAAAAATCTATCATTTATCCAAAAGTAGAAGAATTTGAAACTTTATTAAAAAACAAACCAGGTCTTTTCGCTCCTATGTACTCTGAAATTTTGGACAAGACTGGAATTTCTGAAAAGTTCACTGTTGAAGCAGTGAGTTTGACAGATGAAATTTTGCCAGAAATGGTAAAAGGACATATCGAAAACGGAATTGAAGTAGTGAAACTTTTCAATGAAAAAGAAACTTTCTATTTTGAAAAACTTCAAAGTGAAACAATTGAGACAACTCTTGATACAATGACTAAAGACAAAAAAGAATATGTTACTTTTGTTGAAAGTAACATAATGAAAAACATTATTATTTCAGACAAAGAAAACTTTGCGAAAATAACTGAAGATAGACCTGGTTTACCTTTTGCACTGTTCAACGAACTCATGGCAGAAACAGGACTTACAGACTCTTTTTTAGCAGAAGAGATATAGAACTAAGCACTCGTGAGGGTGCTTATTGGGCTATATCTCTAATTAACAACTCAATCGAAAAAAAACTAAAAACTTACAAAAAAGATTTTCAAGAAAGTTTGTTAAAAAAAATGAGGGTAAAAGTCAAAACTTTTATACCTCATTCCAATACTGAAAAAATGAAAATCGATGATCTGTGTCAAAAATATGTAGAAGCAGAAATGATAGAAGAAAACTGGTTTAATTTGATTGCTTTTGCAGTGAATAAGGGATTTAACGGAAACAATAACGATGCTTGATAAACTTTTTGGTGTTGGCGTAATAATAAATTTAATCGATAAATTCTCAAATCCAATGGAAAAAGTAGTCTCATCAGTGAACTCACTTGAGAGAGCGAACGAAACTATTTCAAAGTTTTCTCATGGACTCATTGGTGTAGGGACTGCTGGCATTATTGCAGGTGCAGGTTTTGTTTCTGCTGCTGGCAAGATGGAGGGTTATCTAAGTCAACTTGAAGTCATGCTTGGAGATACTGAGTTAGCTAAGCAAAGACTAAAAGAACTCGATACTTTTTCAGACATAGCACCATTTGACCTAGACAATGTTATTGAATTTGGCAACTCTTTACAAACTGTTGGCAGATACTCAATACAAATGATGACCGACTTAGGAGACTTAGCAGCTGGTGCAAGAAAACCTTTAGATCAAGTTGGAAATGCTATAAAAAAACTCAACTCTGGACAAAAAGGCGAAGCATTGATGATGTTTCAAGACTTGTTAGTCACAAAAGCAGATTGGAACAAAGCACTTGGGAAAGATGTTGCTGAGGCAACTGTTGAAGAAATGATGAACTCCATACATACTGTAATAAAAAATAAAAACTTTTCTGGTATGATGGAAAAGATGTCTAAAACCTTTGAAGGCTCAATGTCAAACCTTCGAGGTTCTGTATTGCGATTTGCATCTGTTTATGGAAAAGTATTTTTAGAACCGACAAAAACTGTTGTAAACTCAATAACTTCTATTTTGAATGCTTTAGCAAAGTGGGGAGACGCTCATCCTATACTTTCTTCTATTATAATGGGATTTCTTGGGACTGTCACTATATTGTTAGTCCCACTTGGATTATTATTACTATTATATACTAATATTTCAAAAATAAAGACTACTCTAATAACTAATGCAGGAATGTTAAAAAAATCTTTTTCAATGCTTACTACTTCTTTGTGGCAAAATGTAACTGCAACTGCTGCATTCCAAAACGCACAGATGGCAATGTGGACGGCTCAAGGTATGGGGATGGGTAAAATGTCATCGACGATATGGGGAATAAAAGCATTTTCTCAAACACTGTTGAAGCAAGCAATACCTGCAGTCCTACGATTTACTGCTGCATTATTAACAAATCCTCTTACATGGATTATTGTAGGTGTAGTAGCATTAGCTGCTGCAATATATTCACTCAATAAGCATTTTGATATTATAAAAGATAGTTGGAATAATCTTATTAATCCATTAAAAAACGAACTAAAAATACTAAAAAATACTTTCCTTGAGGCTTTTAGTCCTTTGAAAGATTTCTTTAAAAATATTTTTGGTGGGGCAACAGATAAATTTGACGACTTTGTGTATTGGGTAAGTTTTGGTTTTGGTTTCTTATTTGGAATAGTAACAGGATTTTGGATAATTGTTTTAACTAGTTGGTTAAAAGGAATAAATACTTTTATAGGTTCGTTTAAAAGTGCTTTCAAGAAATTTGGTGACGGAGATATAATAGGTGGATTAATAGATATTTTTTCAGCACCATACAAAACAATAGAAGTGACATTCAAATCACTCTTTGATAGAATTCCAAAATATGCAAAACCTTTATTTGTTTTATTTGGGCATTTATTTTTACCTATAATCGCTTTAAAAAATGCAGTTTTATCTTTTTTTGAATCAATACAAACTGGTATTGAAAAAATAAAAAAAGGAAATATTTTAGGTGGCATTTTTAATATAGCCTCATCTGGTATCAAGGCAGTTTTTTCTATTTTAGTAGAACCTTTTAAAATGTTTTATAGATTTGTAAAATCTATTTTTGATTGTCTACCAAAACCAATTCAAGATAAAATATTAGCAATAAGAAGTTTCTTTTTTAAAACAATTTTAAATATAAGAGATTTTTTCTTAAATATCCCAAGTTTTATAAAAAATGGTTTTGAAGCAATAATTCCAGTTATAGCCAAAATTATTGAAAAAATAATAAAAAAAGTATCACAAATAAAAAATTATTTATTTGATTTTTTTGGAGGGAAAATAAAATCTGCAATGGGAAGCGTTGACTCTCTATTAAAAAACATTTTTGGTAACAATCATATATCATTTAAATTTAATTTAAATGATATTAAAACTGGGATTAAATCAATTTGGAAAGTGATAACAGAAACATTCAAAATTGAAAATTTGATAGGTGGTTTAAAAGGTCTTGGAAATATTTTCATAGCACCAATTAACGGACTTATTGCAGGTCTTAATAGTATCAAAATTGATTTCCCTAAATGGCTTCCTGGCGTTGGTGGTCAAAGTTTCGGCTTCAACATAAAACCAATACCTGCGTTTGCAACAGGGGTAAGAAATTTTGGTGGTGGGCTTGCATTAGTTGGCGAAAAAGGACCAGAACTTTTACATTTATCAAAAGGCACAAATGTTTACACCAACAAAGAAACTAATCAAATTTTAAGTAAAAAAAACAATAACACAAATAACTCAAAAACAACCATAAATAAAAACACAAAAATTGAAGTAAATATAAAAGCGTCAGATTTAGACGACTTAAACTCAATAAAACGATTTCTAATGATGTTAGAAAAAGAAGGGAAAGAAATATATGCAATTTAAAAAAAATGAATATCCTATTTTATTAAAAGGAGAATCTGGAGAAAATGTAACTCTCCCTGGTATAATAACAGGCATTTCAGTTGGAGGGAAAATACTCTATGAGAGACACGAAAAAGAAAGCTCTCATCAAAACAAAGCTGCGATAGTTTTGGGATTTGACCCCAAAACAGTAAAAATCAGTCTAAAACTAATAGACCAAGATTTTGCGTATGAGGAAGGTTCAACTACTTTTAGGAAAGGGAAAAAATTTATAAAAGGAGTAACGAATTTTACAACAAAAAAAGGAAAAACAGCATATCAACAATTAGAAGAATTAGAAAAACTTTTTGAGAAAGGAGATACTCCAGAGATTTGGACAATAGTATCAGAACACACAAAAGCAAGAAATATTTCTCAAACGATTTTCGCATCTTTTGACAGTCAAGAAGATGATGAGTATGATAATATCATCTACGTTGACTTGGAGTTTACTGAGTTTCAACCAGTAAAATATGAAAAATTCACTCAAGATGAATATCTGAAAGTGCAAGAAGAAAAGAAGAAAAAAGAATCTATCTCGAAAAATGGTTTTGTTGATGGAGATAATTTAGGATTAAAACAATATGGACTTGACAGAAACAGCTTGACGGATGGGAACTAAATGAACGTAAGAAGAGTAAAATCAAAATTATTATTAAATAACAAAGAAATTAGTCAAGGGTTTAATTTTGTAGTAATAAAATCAATCAATGTTATAGAAGATACTGCTTACATAGAAATACAAAAGCCTTATTCTAAAACAAATAAACTCGTTTTAAATAAGAAAGATAAAATAAAAATAATGATGAGTACCAATGAAACATTGACTTTGATTTTTGAAGGTGAAATTGACAATATACAAGAAACAAACAATTTCTACAAAATCAATTGTTATAATAATGTTTTGTTGGAAAACACTCTTTTTACAACATTTGAAAACTTGCAAGCATCACAGATATTCACAAATATTTGTGATGTCAACTATCAAGCAACAGATACACTACTTGAGAGTTTTATTGCAGAAGGCACAAAAAAGAAATCTTTGTATAACCTAATATACACAATAAAAGAGATTTTGAAAACGCCTTTTTATTTTTACAATGAAAATAACATTGTTGTTATAAAAAATCAATTAGATGGAAATGTACATCTAATTGATGATGTAATAAGAAAAGTTAATTTGGACAAACTTACTATATTTCCAATAAAAGAAATTCGGTTAGGTGATTCAGTTGTATATAACAACACTAATTACAAAGTTGTTGGCATTCAATATACTCAAAGAGAGATGGTTTTAACAGTTGGATAATAACATTTTATATAATGCGATAAGAAATATAATCGAGAAGTTTTATAAGTTTCCCATTTCTGCAAAAGTAATAAAAAATTACACAGAAAACGGAAAATACTATATCGATTGTCAAGAAGTTGGACTTGATAATTCTGTTATAAAAAATATTTACCCAAAAGTCAGAATACCAAAAATTTGGGGTAGTACTACTGGTGGAGTTTTTTGTAATCCGTCAGTAGGGACAGAAGTAATCATTGGTTTTAGAAATGGCAATAAAAATTTTCCATATATCCAAAACGTAATGGGCAGTGAGTTTGATACAGAGAGAGCAGAAAACGAGTTAATCATTATTCAAAATCAAACAGTATTAAAAGTTAAAGACCAAAAAGTAGTAATTAAAATTGGTGAAACTTCAAGTTTTGAGATAACAAATAACTCTATAAAACTTGGTGGTGACGAAGCAGTAGAACCAATACTTAAAGGAAATAAAACAAAAATAGAGTTAGAAAAAATAAAACTTGCTTTAGATATTTTACAAAAGACGTTCATTAGTTGGACTCCTTCACCACAAGACGGAGGGGCTGCATTAAAAGGAGCAATAACAGGATTTACTAGTTTACCTCTCCCAAATTTTTCTGAAATAAACTCTACTTATGGGAGTGTGAAATGATATTAGGTTCTGACATAAAAATTGATTTTGAAACAACCGAAATTCCTTTTAGTTTCAACGGTTTGGATACAGTAGAAAATGAAGAATGTGCATTACAAGACATAATAATAAGACTTTTGACACCAAAAGGTAGTTTATTCTATGATGAGTATTTTGGCTCAAGACTTCATGAGTTTATTCAAGAAGCAAAAACGAGAATTAATATATTAGATTTTGAAATTGAAATAAAAGAGACTATAAAACAAGACCCAAGAGTAGACAAAGAGTCTATTGAAATTGAAACATCTGACGATGAGGACGATTCTCTTGTAGCAAAAGTTAGTTTTTCTTTTATAAAAAAAAAAACAAAATACAATCTTGTTATAGAAACTTTAGAAGAATTACAGATAAGGTTAGACGATGGAACTTTTTAATAAAACGCAAGAAGAAATAAAAACAGAATTAATAACTGCATTCAAAAATAATGAATATATAAACCTAACAAATTATAACGTTGGTGGGGTGTTGCGAGGTATTTTTGAAGTAGTTGCTTTTTTCATTTGGCTTTTTTATGATTTACTAAACAAAATTTTCAAAAATGCTTTTGTTCAAACAGCTGAAGGCGATTGGCTCGATTTAAAATGTACAGAAGTTGGTATAACAAGAAAACAAGCAGTAAAAACAATAGGGCTTGTAAAATTTGCAAGAAACATAGCAAAAGATGAAAATATAAAAATAAAAAAAGGCACAATAGTTAAAACGAAAACCAATAGTAAAGGCAAAGAATTTGTTTTTTATACAACAGAAGAAAAGATTTTAGTTGCAAATCAAACAGAAGTATTCGTACCAGTGGCAGCTTCCTATGAAGGAAAAGATTACAATGTAGCAACTCATGCTATTTCGATTTTAAGTACAACCACACAAGGTATTGATTATATTGACAATTTCTCAGATTGGATAACAACTCCTGGAGAGGACAAAGAATGTGACGAAGATTTAAGAGCAAGATATTTTTTGCAATGGACTAGTCTTGCAAAAGACTCTGCAAGTCTATACAAAAGACTTGCTTTAGAGACTCAAGGAGTAACCGATGCTGTTATCATTTCAGAACCTAGAGGGAAAGGCACTTTTGATTTAATAATAAGAACTGTATCTGGAAGTCCTTCACAAGAAATAATTATTATCGTTTCAAATAAAATCAATGCAGTAAGAGAACCTGGAATTGAAATATCAGTTAAAGGACCTACAATTAAAAATATTTCTATAAATATACAATTGATTTTTTATAACAATGTTTTTAACTTTGCAGAAAAAGAAACTATTGCTTACGATGCAGTAATAGCATATTTCAATAAACTAAAAATATCTCAAGACTTCATACTTTCACAACTTGCAACAGAAATTTCAACAAGTCTAAAAGGGTTTTTAAAAGATATAAAAATAACATCTCCAACACAAAATGTGACAGCGACAAAATATGAAATTTTACAAATTTCTAATATTGTTTTTTCTTCAACAAAAGAGGAGGAAATCTAAGTGACATTCTATGAGTTTTATCAAAAATATCTAAAAATTCCTGTTATTTCAATATCAAAACTTTTTAATGCAATAATAAATGCAATATCGATATCTTTTGATAATCTCAAAGGAAATGCAATTTTAACAAGAAATAAATTCATTGCTTTAAAAACTGACGATTTACAAAACTTTCAAGTCGAGAGAGGAATAGAAAGACTTCCAAATGAAAGTGAGGAAACCTTCAAAAAAAGAGTAGTATGTGCATATACTTTTTACGCAAAAGAAACTTCAATAAAAAACATACAGTCTTTAGTTCTTTTAGTGACAAAAAAAACTTTTTCAATAAAAGATTGTCAAAAAGGTTTAAAACTTAATAAATCAAAATTAAATAATAGTAGTTTGGCAATCCCAAAATATGAAATGATTATCGAATTTACAGAATATCTGACAATAAAAGAAAAACAAGCGATACAAGAACTACTTCAAACTTTTTTACCAATATACATTAATTTTTTTATCGTGGAGAAAGTGTGATAAAACAAAACTTTTATATAGACCAAACATTAGAGCATACGCATTTAAATAAACTTCAAACAGACATTGAAACAATTATTGAAGAGAATATCTCTTTTATAGTAAAGGATGGAATTGTATCAAAAGACATTCAACTTGTTGACAAAAAATTAAAAATCTCAAATTTTTTAGGTTACAAAAACGGCAAGAAACTTTCAATTACAAGTGATGAAATAGATATATCACCATTCACATCAACAGAAACAAAAGTTTTAAGTATTTTTGTTCTTCCAAAAGAAATATATTCAACTCCTATTGTTGATGGCAAAAATCAAACAATTTTATATAATAAAGAAGACTCTTATCAATTCAATATATTTTTTGAAACAACTCCACATGGATTAATCGACATAGGAACTCTTTTGTGTGATCTTTATATTACTGAGTCAAACATAGATAAAATAGATTTGTCAAGAGTGAGAAAAATACAATCTTTCGATAATTTTTTTGTAGGTAGTAAAATTCCTGAAACAAAATCGTTGGATGAAATAACTCGTGCTGGTACTTATTTTGGTTGGTATGATTCTATTGAAAGTAAACCAACGTTAAACTATATGACACAAAAAGCACCAGTGGCTTGGCAATTCAGATTATCCGTATTTTTAATAGAGAGCAGATTATATCAATTGTTCTATTCGTTCGCAGGAGAAATATTTTATAGATATACGGACAGCAATAATTTTTTTCTGAATTGGATAGATTATTCACCAAAAAATATGTTAAACAAAAACAACAATCTATCTGATTTATATAATATTTCAATAGCAAGAAATAATATATCTGTTTATTCAAGAGTAGAAACCGACAATAAAGATTTAACGACTCTTAATAGTGCGAAACTATATGCTGACAAAGGTATTTTTTTAACAGGCAATGATGATTTAAATACAATTAAAACTCCTGGAAATTATAGAGGTTATTCTAATAATACAACAACAAATCACTCTCCTGCTTTA
>MIAN01000105.1 GCA_001829125.1 Spirochaetes bacterium GWB1_27_13
ACCAATCGCTTGATTTTCAATTAAAGGCTTTGGAGATAAGAGAAAAAATATTTGATAAAAACCATCCATCTCTTGCGACTTCTTATAATAATTTATCAGCGATTTATCAAGATATGGGAGATTTAAACCAATCGCTTGATTTTCAATTAAAGGCTTTGGAGATAAGAGAAAAAATATTTGATAAAAACCATCCTGACCTTGCGATTTCTTATAATAATTTATCAATAATTTATCAAGATATGGGAGATATAAACCAATCACTTGATTTTCAATTAAAGGCTTTGGAGATAAGAGAAAAAATATTTGATAAAAACCATCCTGACCTTGCGACTTCTTATAATAATTTATCAACGATTTATCAATATATGGGAGATTTAAACCAATCGCTTGATTTTCAATTAAAGGCTTTGGAGATAAGAGAAAAAATATTTGATAAAAATCATCCATCTCTTGCGATTTCTTATAATAATTTATCATTGATTTATCAAGATATGGGAAACTTAAACCAATCGCTTGATTTTCAATTAAAGGCTTTGGAGATAAGAGAAAAAATATTTGATAAAAACCATCCTGACCTTGCGATTTCTTATAGTATTTTATCATTGATTTATCAAGATATGGGAGACTTAAACCAATCGCTTGATTTTCAATTAAAGGCTTTGGAGATAGAAGAGAAAATATTAAACCATTCAAATTTGGCTAAATCTTACCAAAATTTATCATCTATTTACCTTGATATGGATAAAATAAAAGATTCATTAGATTATCTCAAAAAATCGATTGAAATAAGTATAAATAATAACAAAATTGAAAAAGAGACTTTAAATATATATGAATTATTACAAAAAAAACAAAAAAATGATATTATTAAGCCAATATTAATCTATTATTTTGCTAAAATAAAAGAAAATAAAAGAAAATATAATAATTCTATCAAATATTATAATAAAATTTCCAATAACGAGACTAAAGATACTCAAAATGTTTTTAATTTATTTATAGATAAAATTACAATTAAAGATTTTTTTTGTATAAAAGAATTAGAAATTGACAATCTTTCTGATAAAAAAGAGATATATTTTCTTGGTGAGAATGGCGATGGAAAGACTATTTTACTTCAAGCGATAATACTTTCACTAAAATACACAAAAGATATTGGGATATTTACTGATTTTGTAAATGATAATCCACAAGAGACAACTCATATCTCGACAAAAATTAAAAATGATAATTTTGAAAATGTTTTAGATTTTTACTATACAAAAAATATTCAAGAAAGCAAAAATTATTTAATATACGATGAGTTACTGAAATCAAAAATGTTTTTGACTCAAAATGTTTTTG
Source organism: Spirochaetes bacterium GWB1_27_13 (assembly GCA_001829125.1). Classification (GTDB taxonomy): domain Bacteria; phylum Spirochaetota; class GWE2-31-10; order GWE2-31-10; family MWDO01; genus GWC1-27-15. The sequence goes on from MIAN01000105.1 coordinate 1,345, forward strand.
CTTATGGTGGAAATAGAAATAAAAATGATTCTAACAAAAAAGATGATAAAGGTTTTTTGACATTGTTTTCTCCTGAGCAATACTTAACGAGTCCAGAAGAATGGCTTAAGAGTATCTATATTAAGGAGAAGTTTGGCGGTTCTAATGTTATTTCTCTTGAGATAGCAAAGAAAATATTAATAGAAATAATTGGGCAAGATGAAGAAAGCAAAAGTAATATTGAAATAGATGTTAATCATGAGAGAGTTATATTTAAAGAAAGAGGTACTATCGTTAAATTTGTTCAATTGTCAGATGGTTATAAAATTGTACTAATCTGGATATGTGATTTATTACAAAGATTGGCAACTAATAATCCAAATGCAAAAAAAACAACTGATTTTCAAGGAATTGTGCTTGTCGATGAGATAGAATTATTTTTGCATCCAAAATGGGCGTATAAAATAGTTAGGGATTTGAGAAGATGGTTTCCAAATATACAATTTATATTTACAACTCATAGCCCTGAGGTGGTGCTTGGGTCTTCAAAAGATGCTGTTTTTTATAGACTTTATAAGGAAGATAGTTACACAAAAATACAAAAACCATTTGAGGATATTTCTAACTATATGGCTAATGTTATATTGACATCTCCATTGTTTGGGCTAAAGACTGCAAGACCAGCAAGTAATGAAAATACTTATGCTTTAGATACAAACGATGATTATATAAGTTCAAAAATTCATAAAAAAATTGATGAGTTTATAAAACAAAAAAAATATTATGATTCCATAGATATAGATAAGATAATAGAGGAAGAATTATCAAAAATTGATAAACAATAAGGGGCATAAATGATTAAAGTAAATAAAGATTTAACAAAAATACCCGCTTCGTTATCAGAAGATAAAACAAATAATGCTCGTAATAAAATTATTGATAGTCAAAAATATCTTGATAAATATGATAATTATTATAAGAATGATGATGTAAAAGAATTGTTAAAAACTATTTACAATAAAAAATGTGCTTATTGCGAAAAATCAGTCCTTGACAACACACCTCCCATCGAACATTACAGACCAAAATCAATTTATTGGTGGCTTTCTTTTTCTTGGGATAATTTGCTTTTGTGTTGTGAAGAATGTAATAGAAATAAAAGAAAAAAGTTTGAAATTAATGGATATAAAGTAGAGTTTAAAGACACTGATTTACAAAATATTCATACTCTTGGAAAAGATTATAATAAAACAGAAAAACCAAAAATGATAAATCCAGAGGAAGAAGATGTAGAATCAAAATTGATATTTTCTGAAGATGGTAAAATTGACTCTAATGACGAAAGAGTAAAATATACAATTACAACATGTGAAATAGATAGATTTGAAGCAAATGAAAAAAGAAAAAGTAAGTGGGACGAATTTAAAAATGGATTAAATAACATTATAACTTCATTTAATCCACCAGAAAATCAAATAAGAGAATATATTTCTAAAAAATTTATAGAATTTAGCAAACCAACAACAGAATATTCTGCTTTTTTGAAATTTGCAATTAGAAATTTTTTAAAATCAAAAAAAAATAATGGATAATAAAATGCAAATAAATTTCTACGACTTTCAAAATATATATATAGAAGAAAAATTTCGGGTTCATAAAAATACTCAAAAGATTTTATCGAAGATTGAGGGTAATCCAAAGGTGAGTTATATCGAGGATGTCAATGATTTTATAAAGTCTTTGCCAGTTGTTTACTCTCCAGAGGAACGCTCAAAAAACCTTTTACTCACTGGTATAAGGGGTGAGATTTTACGGAGATGTCCTGGCTCATCTGGGCATATTTGTTGCAATTATTATGTTATAAATTTATATGTTGGGTGTCCTTTGGGGTGTAGTTATTGCATTTTACAATCATATTTAAATCAAAATGTTACAATTATAAATGTTGATATAGAAAATATTTTTTACGAGGTAGAAAAAATAGTAACTGAAAATCCAGATAAAATTTATCGAATTGGTACTGGAGAGCTTGGAGATTCGTTAGTTTATGACTATTTAACAGAATATTCGCTTTTTTTGAAATTTGCAATTAGAAATTTTTTAAAATCAAAAAAAAATAATGGATAATAAAATGCAAATAAATTTCTACGACTTTCAAAATATATATATAGAAGAAAAATTTCGGGTTCATAAAAATACTCAAAAGATTTTATCGAAGATTGAGGGTAATCCAAAGGTGAGTTATATCGAGGATGTCAATGATTTTATAAAGTCTTTGCCAGTTGTTTACTCTCCAGAGGAACGCTCAAAAAACCTTTTACTCACTGGTATAAGGGGTGAGATTTTACGGAGATGTCCTGGCTCATCTGGGCATATTTGTTGCAATTATTATGTTATAAATTTATATGTTGGGTGTCCTTTGGGGTGTAGTTATTGCATTTTACAATCATATTTAAATCAAAATGTTACAATTATAAATGTTGATATAGAAAATATTTTTTACGAGGTAGAAAAAATAGTAACTGAAAATCCAGATAAAATTTATCGAATTGGTACTGGAGAGCTTGGAGATTCGTTAGTTTATGACTATTTAACAGAATATTCGCTTGAATTTATAAACTTTTTTGCAAATTTCAAAAATTGTCTTTTTGAATTTAAGACAAAGACTAATTTTATTGATAATATTCTACAAAAGGAGTCGCCGGGTAATATAATCATTGGTTTTTCTGTAAACCCAGAACTTATTGTTAAAAATGACGAGGTTTTTGCAAATACGTTTGAAGAGAGGCTTATTGCAGCAAAGAAATTGGTTGAAAAGAATTACAAAATTGCACTACATTTTGACCCGATTATTAATATAAAAGATTCTACTAATGAATATGCTTATGTTATAGAAAAAATTTTTAGTTATATAAGTCCAAATGATGTCGCATGGATTAGTCTTGGCACTTTTAGATATACGCCAAATCTAAAAAATATGGTAGAATACAATTATCAGGGATCAAAAATTCTTTTTGATGAGTTTGTTGAGTGTAGGGATAAAAAATTTCGATATTTTAAAAAGATAAGATTAAAACTTTACGAACAGGTTGTGACTAATTTGAAAAATTTTAGCAAAGACTTACTGATTTATTTATGTATGGAAAGCCCTGCTGTTTGGGAAGAAAGTTTAGGATTTTTACCTTATGAAGAGAAAAAAATAGATTTATTATTTAAGAATGCGATAAAAAGATGAAAAAAATACTAATTTTTGTTTTTGTTAATTTTTTATATTTTTGTTATTCGGAACATTTTGAAATTATAGAAAAAGATACTATATTGATAAAATATTTTATTTCTCATAACGAAAAACAATATTTAGTTGAAGATAAAAATAAGTTCATTATGTTTAAAAACATCAGAAATAGTAACATTTTAGTAGAAATTTACACGAAAATTAACTTTGAAAAGCTTATTTCTATAAAAAGTGAGAGTTTGAGTTATTTTGAAATTTCTTATAATTCTAAAACAAATGATGTCTTATTGAATAATGTTTTTGGAGAATTAGAAATAAATACAAATAATTCTTTTTATTCTGTTTTTTTAAAAATTGGTGATGTAAGGGTCACTAATTTTTCTTCTTCTTATAATATTATTTCTTACCCAGACTCAAATTTTTTTATTAATGTTATAGAAGGAAAAATTGGTGTAAAAAAAGACAAAAAATCTATTATTTTAATCGCTGGCGAGTCATTAGAAATAAATAAAAAAGATTTTAATATTTCAGAAATACCAGATGTTGAGACTGGGCGTATTATATTGCGTAATAAAGTATTTGCAAATTACAACAAAATTAAAGATTCTATAAATAAAGACTTAAATTTCTATTTGAGGAATGAAAAAGATAAAAATGAGCAATTTAATTTCTTAATTATAGAAAATGATTTTTTAAAACTATTGATTGACGGAAAAAATATTGAATAAACTAAAAAAAATAACAGTTTTAGATATTATTTTAACATTATTATTCTTTTGTTTGATTATTTTTAGTATTTCGTTCTTCTTATTAAGTAATAAAAACATTTCAAAAAAACTTATAGTTCAAACCGAAAAAGAAAGCTTTTATTTTTATCTTGACCAAAAAAAAGAAGTAAAAATTAAAGGAGAAAGTGGTTTTACTACAATAAAAATCGATAATGGCAAGTTTAGTTTTGTTGATTCTCCTTGTAAAAATAAACTTTGTATTCACATAGGAGAGGTAAGTATTTCAAATTTCCCTATTATTTGTCTTCCAAACAAGGTTTCCGGATATATAGAAGACGAAAAAGATACTAAAGATAGTTTTGATGGGATAAGTCGATGACAAAAAAAGAAAAAATAGCATATTTTGCAGCCCTTTCGTCATTTATTGGATTATTTGAAAATATGATTCCCACACCGATACCAATTTTTAGAATAGGTTTATCAAATATTCCAGTCTGTCTTGGCTTTACTATTTTTAACTTTTACGAATCATTTTTTATAGTGATGTTTAAAACTGTTTTTTCTCATCTTTTTAGAGGAACTTTATTTTCTTATCCATTTTTAATTGGGCTTACTGGAAGTTTATTTTTTATACTTTTTGCCTATCCTTT
>MIAN01000106.1 GCA_001829125.1 Spirochaetes bacterium GWB1_27_13
TTTTTTCGATAAATCCATATTCTGAAACTATATCTATTTATTAGCAAAAACCGTGCCATAAAAAACTACATAATTTTAACCCAAAATTCCCTACAAACGAATATTTTTGATACAAAAATGTAGTTTTATGTGATTTTTTGTACAATAATGGGATGTTGAGAAGGATTTATGTGGAGAGAAGATTAAGAAAATTACTCAAATAGGGATAAAATTTCTTGCCTTTTTGAATGTTTTTTATTATCTTAATTAGTTTTGTAATGTAAAGGAAAATTATGCCAAGATTTCTATCAGACGAGCCATTTTCAAATAACAATGGATATTTCTCACATGAAAATATAGCAAATCAAATATATAAAATAGTCAATGACGAAAAAAATAGTAGTATAAAAAGAAAAGTAATCGCTTTGTTTGGTGGTTGGGGGTCTGGTAAATCAACAGTTATCAAAATGCTTGATAATAAAACAAAAAAAGATAATAAAATACAATTGATAGAATTTAACACATGGGCAAACACAGACGAATTTTTACGAAGAAATTTTTTGTATAAGATGTTGAGTTTTTTAAAACTTGAAAATAAAGAAAATGATGAGGGTATTAAATATCATGATTTAATAACAGGTAAAGTTGTTAAAAGAACAATAGATCAAAATCCAATGCCAACTTGGAAAAAAGCGATAATTTATTTAACTCTTATATTAATTTTCGTTTTTTTTATGAATATCAATTTTGTAAGTAATTTTATAAAAGAATCTTTTTTTATACCTAACGAAATAGAAATAACGCAATTTAAAACTTATTTAAACGATTTAACTAATGATATAGAAGATAAAAAACTTTTGCAGAAAATTTATTCTCAAGATACGACAAAAGATTCATATAAACTTTATAAACCTTATATTACTAATGAAACAAAAACTAAATTATCATCTATATTTATAGGTCTCAAGAAAGATTGGTTTTCTATTATAATAAGTTTTATTTTGAATTATTTTTTTTTACTATTGTTTATATTTTTTATAATAATTATTATAAAAATTTTATTTTTTAAAAAGAAAGATAAAAATGGCAGTATAATAACAAAAATTATAGAAAACTTCCTCCGTCCCTTTTTACCTTTTATTGGTATGACTGATATTACTATGTCAGAGTCAACTACAGCAATAGAAAAGGGGGATTTATCGATTTATGATTTTAAAGAAATATTTAATAAACTTGTTGACGGGCAAAAATTAATTATAGTTCTTGATAACCTCGATAGAGTCGATGATGAGACTGTAATAAATATGCTTAACAATCTTGAGGTTTTTATAGAAGAACCATTAATAAATATATGGTTTATTGTCCCAATTGATGAAGACAAATTAAAAAAAATAGTTTCTGCTAAATATAATTGTTTTGAGGACGAAGAGTGCAAAAATAAGCAAAATAATACATATTCAATATCAAATCACTTTATAGAAAAAATTTTTACAATAAAATTTTTTATTGCTGGTATTTTTAATAAAGAATGGAGAAAATATTTTGAAGATAAATTTAAAGAAGCTTTTTGTGAAAAAGACGAACAAAAATTATTTGATGAATTGACAGAAATTATAAATATCTTTCAAAAAGGAAGGGGGCGAGACTGTATAAATCTAACACCAAGAGAAATAATTAATTTTATAAACGAAATGGTAACCCTATATATAACAAATAACAAAATTGATATAAAATCCATTGCTTTGTATGCGATATACAAATGTTATTACCCTAATCTTAATTTTTTTGAAAGTTTAGAAAGTTTAAAGGATAAAAATGATAATAATGATGGTTATAAATATTTGTTAAATTATGAGCCAGAAGACTGTATTGAAAAAAATCTATTAACAATTTTTTATCAAACAGATAATCCTTACGAAATTTTGTATTACGAAAAATTGAGTGATCTAATAGAAAAAGGAGAAACTAAAAAAATAGTTGGAATACAAAATGAAATTGGATTGGATAATTTTAGTATATTATTTGTAAATATATTGATAGACAAAATAAATGAAGCAAATAATATACAAATATCAGGGAGTCTTTATTCTTGGTTAAAAAATTTTATAGAACATATAAATACAAAAGAAAAAGATAGACTAACAAAAAAAACAATATTTAGAATAAATAAAGATAATTTTAATTGGTCTAATTTAGATGAGCAATCATCACTGGGCTATATTTTCTTTTATAATGAATTTGTTAATGAAAAAGATAAACCAACGCTTTTAGATATAACCAAAAATAATTTTAAAAATGTAAATGACATAAATAGAGATTTTATTATTGGTTACTATCATATATTAGAAAATATACAAGATGAAATAAAACTCGATATTATAGAAAGTAATATTTTAGAAGTTTTTACTAATTTTTTTATAATATGCCAAAAGAATAAATTAGTTACGGATAAGTTTTTAAATATCTATAAAGAAGAAATTAAATCTTTAATCTCTTCTTATCGAAAAAAATTTTGTAATTATCAAGCTTTTTCTACTTTTACAAAAGTAGATTTTGATATTATAAGTACAATCTTAGATATGAAAAATAATGAATACTTTGATATTTTTAGTAATAATTTAGAAAGTATTAATAATACATTTAAAAATTTTATAAATTATGAATTTTCTGAAATTATTGAACAAAATAATTCCATTTTATATTTCTTATGTAAATTATTGATTTATAGAAAATTGATAGATAATAATATTAAAATTAATTATGATTATCTTTTAGGTATTATTGAAGTTATATTTTATTTAAATCTACATTTGGATATTACTGAAAACAAAAATCTTTTTATGACTTTTTTGGCTATTAATAATAAATCAATAGTCGATAATACTATAGATTTTTATTTTGCTTTAGATATTTATTTAAAAACATACAATAAATATTCAAATACAAATTATTCTTTATATATTAATAATATGGAAAAACATCTTGAAATTAATACAAATTCTCTTAATAATTATCTCAAAAATATAATACAAAAAGTAGAGATAATCCAATTTATTGATAATATAGAAAAATATTCAAAATTAAATGATATTCTTAGAAATTTATTTAATAACAATATAAATGACTCTTTTAATAGTCTTATAGATAAAATATCTACTTTTTTAATTGATTCTATATTTGATGGGACAAATTTAGAATATGTTGATAAAATAATAAAAGATATTATTCCTTTGTTTTGGGATGAGATACAAGACAAAGATAATATAATTTTGAATTATATAATAAAAAATCATTTAGAGGAAATTCTTAATAATATTACTGCAATAGAAGATTATAATCAAAAAATTTTGTATGATATAAAAATACCAAATTGGAATCAAAAAATAAAGGATTTAATAGAAAATAGATTAAAATCAAAAACAAAAGATGATTGGGGTAATATTTTTGATAATAACGAGGAAATTAAACTAATAACACTCTTTATAGATAATACTAAAACTAAATTAGACTTATCTTATGATAGTTTTGGCATATTGTTATTTGATAAAATAAGACAAAATATAGATAAAGAAGAAACTAATGAATTTTTAGAGTTTGTGATAAAAAATATAGCAAATTTCTTAGAATATCCAAAAAGTTTAAAAGATTCAATAGATAATACTATATTTAATTTAATATTAGAAAATTCAAATATTAATTATTCATTTATAGAACTTTTAATTAAAAATGATTTAATTACTGATAAACAAAGATTATTTATAACTCTTAGAGATAAAATTTATAAATATTATTCAAATAATAAACAAATAGATGATAATTTAAAAAATATGATTGAATTAATCGATAAAAATATCGATAAAACTAAAAATGACGAAGAATTTGTTAGATTTCTTAGAAAAATAAAAGATTCTAATGCTAATGAAGAGTTTAAAAATAGTATAGATGATATGTTAAAAAAATTTAAATAGCCAATAGTAAAAAAACTGGCTCTGTCCCTCTGGGACAGACCTATTTTTTAATAGGTGATAATTATAAATAAACTAAAACTTAAATACCCCCCCATTTCTCCAAATTCTCCATTAAATTAATTTATTCTTTTGACAAAAAATAAAATTTTTATTATATTTTAAGAAATGAATTATAATCTTACCAAAAAAAATGTTCTATTCAACCAAAAGAATCCTTTCTATTGTTTTATGATTTAGGAGTAATTTTTATGAAAGACTTATCTACAGTTCAAGAATTGAGTGAGGAAAAATTAAAAGATTTTTTTATGAGCGAAAGTGAGGCTTTAGATAGAATTGCTGGTATTGCAAGTGAATCACAATCTCAATGGTTTTATCGTTTTATAATTAATTTTCTTACGAGTCTTGATTTTGATGAGGATGAAGCAAAAATGCACTATTGTACTATTTTGGAGCATAAATATTATTTATCCGAAAAAACTAATAGAGATGTTGGTTTAAGGGTTGCCACTCTTGATTACTTTTTGAATATATTAAAGAAACTAAAAAACCCTAAGATTGTAGAAATAACTCTTTTTGAAGAATTATTAAAAATGGGCAAAGAAGACCCAAAAACAGGCTGTTTTAATGCAAGATTTTTGAATGAATTTTCAGTTAGAGAACTTAAGAGAGCTGAACGGTATAATCAAAATCTTTCGTTGATAATTATTGATATTGATGATTTTAAATGTTTAAATGATAAGTATGGGCATTTATTTGGAGATAGAATTTTAAAGAAATTCGCAGAGATTTTAATGAAAAATTTAAGAAACGAAGATATTGTATCAAGATTTGGTGGAGATGAGTTTGCTATTATTCTACCAGAGACAGGGCGGATTGGGGCAAGGTCACTTGCTGAAAGACTCAAGATGAAATTATTAGAATATTTTCAAGATAAAGAATATGACGGTGAAAAAGTAACTGTAACTTTTTCTGCAGGGATTTCTACATATCCTTTTGATGGAACTGATATTGAAACTCTTATTAAATTTGCAGATAACTGTTTATATAAATCAAAATTTCTTGGCAAAAATAGAATTTATGATAATCTAGAATATGAATACATCCAAAATTTGTATATTGAGTCAGAAAGAAGGAAATTTACAAGATTTAAACTCGCTAATGGCAGTAATGTTGATTTAGGAAACAAAGACGATATGGTTTTGATTAATAGTAAAATTATAGACATAAGCGCCAGTGGATTATTGTTAGAATGTAATTGTAAAATATCAGAAAGCATCATTAAAAAAAATTTAAAATTATATTTAAAGCAAATAGGAAATTTAGACCTTGATGATTTTGATATTGAAGGACATGTTGTAAGAATTAATAAACAAACCGAAAAGTTGAAGTTTTTTGTTGCTGTTGAATTTTCTTGTTTATTAGATCAAAATAAATGGAAGATTATAGAAGGCAATTCAAAATTATTAGCAATTTCATAAATTATATAACACAGATTAATCAGATTGTCGCGGATTGGCACATATTAAAATCTAATTACTTTTATTAAAGTAATTAGTTTTATAATCAAATGAGTTCTTTTTCGAGTTTGATTATATACATAAAATCAAACCTTAAACATTTCAGTATATATTAAAGACCTATTAGGTTTTAGAAACCTAATAGGTTTCAAATCGTAATCATAATGTTCCAAGTCTTTTTTCTTGCTTATTAAAAAGTTTGTAAAAGTTAAATCTTAATTCTGCTCCAACGCCTATGTTTATATATCGTCCATCGTTTATATTGTAATGTGAATAAGTTACTGCGTCAAATGTTGTATAAAAAACAAAAAATGTTTCTAAAGAAAAACTTGGAGATTTTCTTATTTCTCCTCCAAGGTGTATGACAGGTCCTATTTCAAAGGCAAAGTCATTATCTTTTACTTTCTTATCGAAATCTACTAAAAAATTTGCAATTGTAAAAAGCCCTGTTTCAAAAACAAATCTAACATTTCTTTTAGACTGTAAAGCTTTTAACCTAAACAACAATTTTAATTCCAAAGAATTTATAAGTAAAAAAGTATCATTCCTTGTTAAAGGAAGTGTAAATGGTATAAGAGATATAGAATGAGCAAAACTCAAAGTTGCACCAACTGCTACTTGTTGTGTTACAAAATATGAAAAAGAAGCAGGGATATTAACCAAACTTATTTTTGGTATAATAGGAAGCCAAAGCATATAATCAGTGTCACTTGTCCCCAGTTTTAACCTATGAATAAAATTAAAACTTGCACCAACATTCATATCAAAAGAATTTTTATAATTTTCTGCATAATAAGAGATGGTAAAACCTAATTCCTTAACCCTATCTGGTATATATTTAAGATATTTAGTTGTTATTGTTTCAGAGAATCTCACTGCCCCAGTTTCAACATTTATTGCTCTTACAGTAATCCTATATGTCTCTTCAAGTAAGCTAATACTTCCAATCATTACTGTTTTTGCACCAAGAACTTTTCCCATATCAACAGCAGCACTTTGATCAAATTCATCACCAGCACTTAAATTCTGTTCTTGAAAAACTTTGTTTAAAGCATTCCTTTCTACTATTATATATTTACCACTGTTTGACAAAGCCTCAATAAAATTATCAGTTGCAATGATAGCAACATCTTTTTCCTCTTCGTCTGTTATAGAAAAATTAAATACAGCAATAACTTCTTTTTCCGCACCTAATACAAAAAAAGAAACAAAAATAAAAAGTATTATAAATAAATTTTTCATGCCCCACCTCTACCTATTGTTTTATAATGACAATCGTCCAGACAGTCATTATATACTTAAATGTTCTTTTACAACTTATTTAAAAGAAGTTATAGAAAAATTTATCATAATAATTATGACAAACCTGACACATTTTAGTATATACAATTATTATAACATAAAAAAGAAGAAAATGGATGTTTTTTTTAAGTATTTTTTAAGAAATTATAAGCTTCAAAAACACCTTTTTAACCAAAAAATTTAAGAATTTTTGAAAATAAGTCGGTTTGGATTATAATCATATAAAAAATTGTTCCACCAAATATACTGAGGAGTGGATTTTTTTTCCACGTATGTAAAATACACACTAAGGCAATAGAAATGAGTTCTGGTATTCCATAAGGGAGGTTAGTCCATTTCACATCTTTTAAACAATACAAAACTAAAATTACCATTACCATAGGCGGAATGTATTTTTCTATAAAAAGCAATATTTTTGGAGGTTTTATTTTCCTAAAAAAAATAAATGGAAAAGCACGGGTAAAAAAAGTAATAACACTCATAATGATTATAGAAATAAAAACATTAGTTAAGTTCATCATCTTTTAATACCTTATTAAATAAAATTAAAATAAAAATTGAGGCAACAATCGAAATAATAAGCATATTACTTTTTATAAAAACTAAAGATAGTATTCCACAAACAAAAGCAATTACAAAAGGAATCTTATTTTTACAATTTCTAAATTGTTCTATTAATAAAACAACAAACAAGGCTGTCAAAGCAAAATCTAATCCCTTAGTGTTAAAATTAATCAAACTACCAAGCACAGCACCAATTACCCCACCCATAATCCAATAAAAATGATCAAGTAGTCCTATAAAAAAATAAACCTTAACCCTATCTAAATCCTCAGGAACATTAGAAGTTGTAATTAATGCATATGTTTCATCAGTTAAAGAAAAAATCATATAAGGTTTGTAAAACCTCGCCTGCGAAAATTTTTGTAGTAAAGAAAGCCCGTAAACCATGTGCCTTGAGTTTACCAAAAAAGTAACAATTGCTATTTCAACAAAACTTGCATTTACAATAAAAAAACCAACAGCGAGATACTGACCAGCACCAGCATAAATTACAACACTCATAATTAAAGCCAAAAGCCAATGGTAACCTGCTTTTGATAGTAACAAACCAAAAGCAAGCCCAATTGCAAGATAACCGAGTAATACTGGTATAGTTGTAATAAAAGCAAACCTAAATTCGTTTGATTTTAATTTATTTATCACTTATTTTCTCTTTTCGATTCTTTATAGTAGAATATTTTATAAGCCAATACATTTTTCAATCATTGTTTTTAATGTTTTAGTAAACCGTGCAGCAGGAGCCCCATCAACAATATCGTGGTTTACACTAATTGTTATATTTATGTATTTTCTTTCGCATACTTGCTTATCAAATATAGCTGGTGCAGTATAAATACCACCTAATGTTATTGTTAAAGAATGATTTGGTATTCCTATTCCAAAACTATCCCCTGTCCCAAACATTCCAACTGCAGTAACTCCCACTGTTCCCAAGTAATTTCTTTGCACCAACGGAAATTTTAATAAAAAAGAAAATATCATTCTTCTTAAAAAACCTGGTAAAAGATAGAAAGCAAAAAGTATTACAGTTTGTTTTTTGGATATACTATTGGATCGCCCAACCTTTTTTGTGTTTAATATTTCATTATTTATTTCACTAATGGACATTTTATTTATTTTTCTAAGAAGATGAATAATAGGAAAATATTGTTTATCTATTTTCACTTCGATAGGTAGAAGAATATCCACATCATTAAAAATAAACAATTTACCATTAAAAGTTTTATAGGCTTGTAATGATAAATTAGTCTCAACTGCTTTTGAAATGCAACTCAAAATATAACTTGTTAAAGATATTTTTTGATCACTTATATTATTCTGCTCTTTAATCTTTTTATTCGCCTCTGTTATATCTACTTTAATTACTCCATGAATTGACGGTGTCTTCATCGCAACTCTCGTAGAATCTTCAATAAATTTGCGAATTAATGGTTGTTTAATTGTATAATAGTCTTTTTTCATTTAAAAAAACCTTGTATTTAACATTAAGTAATTTAGAACTTAATTATAAAATTATTATTCTCTAAACTTATATATTTATAATTATTTATTTCAGAATATTTAGTATTTTGAGTTCTAGAAAATATATCTTTATTATAAAATGTAAAATTATCTGATTTTTCTGAAGAGTATAAAACAAAACTGTCTTCATTATATTTTATATTTTCAATAGCAAATTTAATATCATTATTGTTTAATTCTTTTTTTTCTTTAATATTTCCTTCTAAAATGTAAGATAAGCCTTTATCTTGATTTATATAAATAAATTCTTTTTTATTGTCTGAATAATACAATTTTTCACCAATTTTATAAGTATTAACATCTTTGGAATATATATTATAATCTTCTGTTTCTAATGCAAAATATTGCACTGTTCCAGACACTCTTTTTTCAAGAAACGAAACCGTATTTGAACTAAAATTACTATCTATTTCTAATATTCTAAAATCTAGTCTAAATCTAAATGTTTTTTTTCTATCTGTTTTAAGAAAATAATAATAGTATTTATTATCAAAATCATATTCCATTTTATGATAATCTTGCCCATCAACAAACGCCATAACTTTATAGTCTTCTTTAAAATCTATATTATAATCTATTGGATTAAAAACAAGCATAACCCCATCTTTAACAGGATAATAGCCCTTTTTTGTACTAAAACTATAAGTAAATGTTGTTACATTTTTTTGTGGCAATTTAAAAAAGTCAATTTGATTTGCCAAATATTCTTTATAATTTAAAAACGATGTCTTATCATAAAAAATTCCAACTATTTCATTTTTTTTAATTACAATTTCTTTTGAATTATCTTCTATTATAGTAATAGCGTTTTCATCAATTTTTGTTATCTTACCTTCATAAGAATTACCATATTTCAAAAAAATAATTTCCGAATTTACACTAAAAATAATAAATAAGAAATAAAATAAACTAATAAAAATCTTCATATTCTGTTATCCTCAAAAATGTTGTTTATCCCAGTAAAATATTTAAAAATATTAGATTTGTCAATGAAAATAAGAATATTTGTATATTAATAGTAGTAATTTTAATCTGTGCTATTAACTCTAAATGATAAATAAATTTTTTGAATTATCTCCAAAATTTCGTATTCTTCATGGTTTTAACTAATTCTTTAGGTGATATTATTCTGATTACCCTTTTATAAGTGATTGAGTATATGACTCTTCAACACCTCTATAACACCATCAGCAGTTTTTTTTATTTGTTTACTAAGTGTTTCTCCATAAGAAAAATTTTTGGCTTGGATGCCTAGAAAAAAGACTGGGCAGTTTAATTCAGTTTGGATAATTTTAGAAATGATTACTGGTGATATGGAATGAGTACTGTAAGTGACTTGATTAATTTGGTCATCAGAAAATATTCTAATCTCACCAAATTTGCCAGAAAAGTTAGCGGCATCAATAATTATTACTCTTGATGGCTTTAGGTTTATAACGTCATCTATTATATTTTCGGGTCTGTCCCCACCATTTAGTAGGTGAAAATTCAACTTTTCGTTTATAATAGAATTATAAATATAACAGCCAACTCCATCGTCGCTCCTAAAATCATTGCCAAGAGTAATAATTAGAGTATTATTATCAATACTTTGTAACAAATTAATAATTTCTTTACTTAACAAACTTCACATCCAAAAAATGAGCAGAGCAAGATATACAAGGGTCATAAGCTCTAACAAGCATTTCTAAAAGTAAAGTAATATCTTTTTCTTCTTTATTTTTATCGATTGCTTCAGGGACAAGTTTTTTCATATCGCATTCGATATTGTTTATGTTTTGTCCTGTTGGAATGATACAATTTGCATTTTTGATTATACCTTTGTCGTCGATTTCGTAATGATGAAAAAGAATCCCTCGTGGAACTTCAACTGCTCCCACACCACTACCAGCTTTTACAGGAATTTTTTTATTTTCGTTTAGACCAACAACGATTTCTTCGGAATAATCAATACCAGTAGTTTTTAGTTCTTCAATTATTTTTATAGAATCTTCAAGGCAATGAACACATTCTACTAACTGTGCAGCTGTATTTAAGTATGGATTGGTTACTTTATTGTTAAAACCAAGTAGTGTTGCAAGTTCTTTTGCCTTTGGATGAAGCTTATTAAAATTTAAATTTATCCTTGCCAAAGCCCCAACTGCATAAGAGCCCCTCGAAAGACGAGTGTGTTTTGCACTTGAATGAGGCACAATAAATTCATTTGTTATTTTTTTGTAATCCTTTTTATTCATCCTTACACCATCTGTAGAGCCAATGTCGCCAGAGAGTAATGGATATTCGCTATCGTCTGATACAAGAGCGACATATTCTGTGTCTCTTTCAAATGATGGGAATACCAAAGTTTTAGCAAGCTCAATTGTTGCATCCATATCAGTTCGCAACTCTTTTAAATATTTTAACATTTCGTCCAATTCTTTTTCTTTTGGAAGTTTTGTAAATCCACCAACTATCGCAGAAATCGGGTGAACATGTCTACCGACTAAAATATCACATACATCATTACAAGTTTTTTTCATCCTCAATGCTCTACGAACAACAGCCCCGTGAGTGTCTATTAATGGAACAAAACTTTTTACACCCAGAAGGTCTGGTGCAACGAGTAAATATATGTGGAGTATGTGGCTATCGAGCATCTCGTAATGTAATAGCAATTTTCTTAATTTTATCGTTTGTGGGGACGGAGTAAAATCCAGTGCATCTTCTGCTGCTTGAATTGAAGCAAGAGTATGTCCACACGAGCAGATGCCACAAATTCTTGATGTTATGTGTTGTGCTTCAAAAATTGAGCGACCTCTTAGCATTCCTTCAAAAAAACGAGGAGATTCGACAATTTGAAGCTCGCATTTTTCTAGAATGCCTTCTTTAACATTAACAACAATATTGCCGTGTCCTTCAACACGAGTTAAATATTCAACATTTACATTAAGATTTATCTTTTTCATTTTTGTTTAACTCCCTGCATTTATTGTACATATTCATTTTGTTTTTGATTAAGTCCAAAGATATATTATACTTTGAAAGTACATCTTTAGCCGAGTTTTCGTTAGGATTTGAAACCATCCCTCTACAACCATAGCAAACATTTCCATTATTTATACACCACGAATTACAACCAGCTTTTGTAACAGGTCCAAGACATGTAACGCCTTTGTCATACATACATATATTTTCATTAATTTTACATTCTACACAAACAACATTGTCTGGAACATGGTATGGAAGCCCAGCTAAAGCACATTTTAATACAGTAATAAACTCAGGTGGATATATCGGGCAACCATTGACAAAATAATCAACTTTGACAACTTGACTAACTGCCATTGTTGGGACAGTCTTAAAATGCTTAGCGTTTTCTTGATATACATGAGCTTCGATTTCATTTAACTCAAAATCGTTTTTCATACCATTGACACCGCCAATAGTTGCACACGAACCATAAGCTATTAATATTTTTGATCGCTCCCTTATTCTTTTGATTTTTTCGATGGCGTGCTCATTGGTTATACTGCCTTCTATAACAGCAACATCATAACCCTGATCCCATTTTTCGGTCATTACTTCTCTAAATTCGACAACATCAATAGTATCAAGAATGTCCAATAAATCTTCTCCAAGGTTGGCGACTTGTAACTGGCAACCTTCACAACAGGCAAAATCAAAAAAAGCAACTTTTGGTTTTTTCATTATATTGCCCCCTTTAGTTCTTTTATGTTATTATAAGAAAAAACAGGTCCATCTTGACAACAGTAAATATTGTGAATTTGGCAATGTCCACATTTTCCAAGCCCACACTTCATGTGTCTTTCTAATGAAACGAGTATTTGATGTTCTGGTATTCCTTTTGACAATAACTCTTTGATAACAAATTTATACATAACAGGCGGTCCTACGACAACAGCATAAGTCCTCTCTGGATCAATATTCACATTGGGTATTAGTGATGTAATTAAACCAACATTGCCTTTCCAGTCTGGCGCTCCTCTGTCAACGGTACAACTAAAATTTATATCAACTCTTTTTTGCCACAAATCTATTTCATCTGCAAAAAGCATACTCTGAGGGTCTTTGCAACCAAGTAATAATGACACTTTACCATATTCTCGCCTATTATCTATAATATAATTTATAAGAGAACGCAATGGTGCAATACCAAGCCCACCAGCTACCATTATAATATCATACCCTTCCAATTTAGCTGCAGGAAATCCAACCCCAAAAGGACCTCTGATACCCACTTCATCGCCAATATCGAGATTGTGCATAGCGTTAGAAAACCTTCCATCTTTAACAGCCCTAACACAAATTTCAAAAGAATCTCTTTTTGTAGGAGAAGAACAAACAGAAATAGGAGCTTCTCCTACCCCAAGTATAGAAACTTCTACAAATTGACCAGGTTCGTGGTCTAATGACAAACCATGAACTAATTTTAGTTCAAATATTTTTTCTTGTTCTGTCATTTTTCTTGTAGAAACTATTTTTGCTGGCACTATTTCATAACCAGAGTTATTTATGTGTATTTTTTCCATAATTAATTGCCCTCCTTAATCAAGTCCCGTATCGTCTCTTTTAGGTCAATTTTTGCCATACAAGTTCTTGAGCATCGTCCGCAGCCAGTACAAAAGAATTTTCCGTATCTTTCAACTGGGTATCTAAATTTTCTGTTAAATCTATGTCTTTTTCTGTCGCCTCTTTTTTCTCTAAAACTTTCGCCACCAGATATTTTTGCAAAAGGCTCATTTTGACATGAGTCCCAAACTCTAACTCTTTTACCAGTTTTTAAATTTAAGTCTGGAATATCCAAAACATCAAAACAGTAACAAGTCGGACAAACGTTGGTACAATTTCCACAAGAAAGGCATCTTTCACCTATATCTTCCCAAATTTTACTTTCAAATTTCTTTTTAAACAAAGAAGGAATTTCATTTTTGTCAATATCAACTTCTGGTTTAAAAATTGATTCTTTTAATTTACGCAATTTATTAAGTTCTTCTTGATGATTAGAGTCTGCGTTTTCAAATAAGTTAGTCTTTTCTATTAACTCTTCACCTTTTCTTGTATTAATTTCTACAAAAAAGTAGTTACCTAAATCTGTAAAAAGCAAATCATAACCCCCCTTAGGAATATGATTTCCCATTAAAGCACAGCTTGCAAACTCGTCGCAATAACTATTGCATTCCAACCCAATTAGAGTAATCCTATTTTTTCTAATTAAATAATTCATATCCTTTGGTCTGTCAGCAAAAATCATATTAAGGCATTGAATACCAGCAAGATCGCAAGTATGCACACCAAATATAACCAAATCTTCAACTTCCACAACGCAATGAACTTTTTGCCCATTTCTTTTGTCATACTCAATCAAGGTTTCGTGTTGTGGCATAAAATACTTTTTTGGGGGTAAAATCGTTGGTAAATATTTCAGTGAAATTTCATCAGCTGATTTTACTTCTGTGAAAGTGTAACTTTGATTTCCTTTTAAAACAGGAGCAATTACTTTTTCGTCTTTACTCATAATTTTAATAAAATCATCCAATTTCTCTTTTTTTAAAATAGCATTCTTCATAGTAAATTCCTTTTTAAAAAAAATGATAGAAATGTCTTTTGATAAGATATTAAACAAAAAGATTCATACTCTTTGTTTAATAAATTTAATTATTTGGATTAATTATAAGCTATTTTTTTTTATTTTGTTATTTTTTCATAATTTTTTTTTACTTTTTTTATATAGCACCTTTGTTTAAAATATTTTATGCTAATTTATGAAATTAAATTTGTATCTTAGAGTAGAAAAATGAAATGAATAAATTATAGTGATTTAATGATAGGTTTGAGATTTACTTCTCAAATTTGTTGAGTTTTTAGAATTTTTGACCGTATCTTAACTATCTTCGTTTTTTATTAATCAATTTTTCTAATTCATTTTTTGGTAAACCAGTACATTTACTAATAATATCTAATGAAATTCCTTCTTTAAATAAATTAATTGCAGCTTCTTTTTTACCTTCCTTCTTTCCCTCTTTTTTACCTTCTTTTTTACCTTCAACAATACCTTCATTTTTAGCAATTCTTTCAATACTAGTAACATAAGGCATAGATTCACCCTCCAATTTGTATATTTCGTCACGAACCTTTAATTCATATTGGTCTGATAAATTTAGTATCCAATCAATAAATTTGAATACTGAATTTATCCTATCTTTATCAAAACCCTTTTTATATAATTTTCTAATCAAATTTATTTTTAGGTTAAATTTTATTGCATCATCTTTTGCTTTAAAGCTATCCAAAACTGTTAAAACCACAATAGCCATCGGATTATTCGACTTTTCTAATTCGTCGATCTTATTTGCATAATCAGTAATTTTGATTATGGGGATTTTCATGTTTAACTCAAAACCCCACCTGTTTACCGCATATTTATCTGGTCTGTAATCATCGTCGTCATCAGTTAGAACAGCAAGCGTTATTACTTCATGATGAAATTTGTCAAATATCCTATAATTGTATATAAAGAGTCTCTCATTAAAAGAATCCTCTTTATACCCTTGAATTTCAATATGAATGTAAATCCACTTTTCCGACCCATCGTTTAAGAATACTTTTACCAATTCGTCAATATACTTTTTATTTACCTTATGGTCTTTAAAAATCTTTTTTAATTCTTGATTTAAAAACTCATATCCTTTTGACCAATCAATGTCTTTACTAATTTCGGGATAAAAAAAATCAAGAAAATCCCTAAATAAAACTTCAATTATATCTTTCCATGCAGAATCATAGTCATTTAATTTCTGGTTCATAACAAAAAATAATATAAATTTTTTCAAAAATCAAGAACTTTTAAGAAAAAATAAAACTGCACTCCGTTTTGTTTTGTTTTTGCGAATAATAAAAAATTATGTTTACAATTATTCTTATTATGTTATAGTTAAAATTAAATCTATTTTAAAAATAATCTATCAAAAAAGATATTTTATTTTCTATAAATAATCTCAATAAATACGGATTTTATTATGAAAACTTTAATAATAATACCAACTTATAATGAAAAAGAGAATATAAGTGATATTTTACCACAAATATTCTCAGAAACAAAAGAAATCGATGTAAACATTCTCATAGTGGATGATGGTTCTCCTGATGGAACTGCAAACATTGTAAAAGATATGATCCAAAAAAACTACAAGGACAAACTTTTTATACTCGAAAGATCGGGCAAACAAGGACTTGCTACTGCTTATATAACAGGCTTTAAGTGGGGTATAGAAAGAAATTATGATGTTTTTATAGAGATGGATGCGGACTTTTCTCACAACCCAAAATATCTTAAAGAAATGATAGGCTTGATGCAAAAATATGATTTTATTGTAGCCTCAAGATATGTTAAGAATGGCGGGGTTGTTGGTTGGGGACCTATAAGAAAAATTATTTCTTACGGTGGCTCTTTTTATAGTAGAATGGTTTTAGGGATAAAAATTAGAGATTTGACTGGCGGTTTTAATTTGTGGTCAAAAGATTTATTATTAAAACTTGGCTTAGATAATATAATTTCTCGTGGCTATCTATTTCAGATTGAATTGAAATACAGGGCTACAAAAATGGGGTTCAAAGGCATTGAGTTTCCTATTATTTTCCCAGATAGGGAGCGAGGTAAATCGAAAATGTCCAAAAAAATATTCCTTGAGGCGTTAATTAATATATGGAAGATAAGAAAAATAAAATTTTAAGTAAAATATTCCAAAAACTTTTATATTTTAAAAGATTAGTTAAATTTGGTATTGTTGGGGTACTAGGTTCAATAACAAATTTAACTATTTTTTTTATTTTTGTAGAAAAACTTAAATTTGACAAAAATATAATTTCGATAATTTGTTTTTTAGTAGCAGTGACTCAAAATTACATACTAAATCATATCTGGACATTTAAAGACAAAGTCGTTTCAAAAAAATTGAGTCTTAAATACTATATAAAATTTGTTGCATCGTCTCTTGTCGGTTTAGCAGTAAATTTAGTGATTTTAAATATTGTTACTATATTTATTCCATATCAAACAGTAGGGCAAGCTTTAGGAATTCTTGGTGGAATGCTTTTTAATTTCATCTCATCAAAATTTTTTGTATTTAGAAAAAAAAGCGAAGTTTGAAATATTCTTAAATTTTTTGCTTAAATGGTTTGTTTTGTAAAAAATTATAAGAATGGATTTACAATTTTTAGTTTGTTTTCAACTATTTGATTATGTTGCATATCTTCTGAATATAAAATTGAACAATCATTTTCTAAAGCAGAGGCAATTATTAAACTATCCCAGTATGATAATTGATATGATTTAGAAATAGACATTGCAAATTTAATACTTGTTATTTCAATTGAAGATACAACACATCTTTTTATCAAAAATCTACCAATATCAAAACTTTCATCTTTTGATAATTTTAATTTTTTTAGACAAATATTAATAACCTCGTTAATAACCTGCACACTTATTATTGGATTTTCATTAATTAAAGAATTTGAAATATTTTTTTTATCTATTTCTTTTCCCAGAGAATAAATTATTATATTTGAATCTATAAAAATATTATCTGTCATATAATTCGTCTCTATTAAATTTATAATTTTTAAGGTCTATATTATATTTTGAAAAAAAATCCTCCGTGCTATAATCTTTTTGATTATATTGTGCCGATTCCTCAGACAATATAATTAATTTAACTTTTCTATTTAGAAAATTGTTATATTTTGAAGGAATTTTAATAATTCCATTTTTTATATCAGTTTCAAATTCTATTGCTTCCATCTTTCTACCCTCGCTTTAAATATACTACTAAAAAATCATTTTTTCAATGCTTTTTCTAATTTTTGTCCTCCCTCATCAATCACTATTTACATCTTTTATAAATTTATTTATCTTATAAACAGGTAATACTATAATCATACAAGTAATTAAATATACAATGTCTATTATAAAAGCAATTCTCATAAAAAAACTATATAATATCATATTTACTTTTCTGTCTTTATATCTATTATAAAAAGAATTTAGACATTTAGACTCAAAAGCATCCTCGAGAAGCCTCACAAGAAAAGCAGGAATAAACAAAGACATATTAGAAAGAAATTTTTTGCTTTTAATTTTATCTCTTTCTTTTTCTTTATCAAACCCTTCTTTTTCTTTATCAATCTCTTCTTCTTGTCTATCAATCTCTTCAATCTTTTTTTTATTATGTTCAATCTCTTTTTTCAATCTTTTTAATTCTTTGTTAATTTGATTCAATTTTACTTCTCTCATATCTCTTCCTTTTCAATCGCCTCTTCTACCATAGTTTTAGCAAGTTCGAGTAAGTCTTTGCTCTCTTTACGGAGTTTGAAACTCTCTTGGATTTTTTGGGAGATGGTTTGTTGAATGTCTAATGGGAGAATAGGGATAATAACTTTTTTTATTTCTTCAACTCTCCAATGTTGAATAATAGAGCCTCCTGTATCTTGTTCGGCTTGTAACTGTACTATTATAGAATTAAGAATTAAAGTTAAATAATCAGGTAATATATTTTTTTCTTTTATAGTTAGATGTAAAATAGCTCCAGATGTTATTATTTCTAAATCTTTTTCTACTTTAAAAGCAATCCCTAATGTTCCATCTTTTGTTAAAAGAATTGTGTCTTTTTTAGGTCTAAGTTCTTCGTCGTTGTAAATTTCTGGATTTAAAAATATTTCTGTTTCTGTAATTTCATATTTTGATAAATCAGAAATCCTAATAAAAGGAATTCCATTATCTTCGTAGGCATTTGAGCCTGGCTCGATTGATTTTCTTATATTTACTACATCATCTATTGTTTTTAATTGATAATCTTTAATCTTTTCAATTATCTCCTCGTATTTAGGTTGGTAATACTCGGCATCCAATCTACCTGATGTCAAAAAACTATCTTTAAACGACCTAACTGATTTTGTTTCCTCTGTTGGTTGCCAGTCTTTTAGACCTAATTCGGTTAGGAGTATTTCTTCGGCTTGGGAGTAGAGGGATTTTGAATTTTTGAGTTTTTCGTGAGCAGATTTAATTATTTCTTGTATTTTTAGTTGGAAATTGTTTGATGGAATTGGAATCATAAATTTTCTTATACGTTCTATCGCCAATTTAGGTTGAGCTGTTCCAACTTTTTCTCTAATAATTTGATTTTGTCCATATTTTGAATTAAGAAAGGCATATAAATATTCTGGTATTATATTTTCTAATTCTACAATTTTTATACAATTTTCTGTTAGATTACATTTATCTATATGAAATTTTACAATACCAACATCACCAATAGAATTTCCTACAATTGTTAATATTACATCATTAAAATTTGTTTGATATTCTTTCAATAAATTATGTAAGTCAGAGGAAATTTTAGGAGAATCTTCGTATTTAACAAAGCCTTTAATATCTTGAGCTCTAATATATGGAATTCCTACATCAGTAAAATTTTCATTCAATGGTAATCTCTTACCACCTCTTACTTTAGATATTTCTTGTAAAATTTTATGTTCAATTTTTTCTAAATTTTTTAAAGATAATAGAAAATCCTTTTTGAAATATTCACTGTCTATTCTATAAGTATAATTCTCCTCCATAACCTCGCTTAATTTCAACACCACGCATTCTAGCCCATCCAACAAGGATTTATATTTTTCCTCGTCAAATGGGCTACCTAAAAAAAACTCAAGCCCTCTTTTTTGGCAAACTCGATAAATGCTTCTGCTATGCAGTCTTTTGTTTTGCCATCGTTATTATGTAGGTCGTGATAAACTATTGGGTGACCATAATCATCGCAAAGAGCATGCTTACCTTCTGTTGTACTTCCGCTATATGTCCCCATTTCATTAAGGGGGGATTTAGGGGGGATCGCTTTAAAATAAAGTTTTTCGCCAGAGTTGTCTTTGCCCTCAAGTTTTTGAGTTGCAAAAAATATGTTGTAGTCATCCACTTTAGGACAAAGTTTTTCGTCCCATTTTTGCACAAACAAAACGCTTGTTTTTGTCCCTGTGTGTGGTTTAAAAGTATTGCCATGAAGCCCAACGACTGCCAGTATCCTACATCGTTCGGCAATAAAATCTCTTATGTATTTATCTGATGAGTTATTAAATCTACCTTGTGGCAAAACTATCGCCATACGACCACCGGGTTTTAAAAAACTAAGATTTCTTTCTATAAATAGAATGTCTCTTCCAACTGCTGTTACTGGCTTTCCGTTTTTTTGTGCGAGGTTATATCGACTTAATATTTGACTCTCTTTTATATCACCTGCAAAAGGAGGATTAGCCATAAGAATATCAAAATTAAAACTACTAAAATCTTTTGCATTTTTTAATTCTTTAAATTTAGCATATCCTTTTACATAAGTCTCATTCCAAGCGTCTTCTTTTGTAGTAACATCCCATCTTGTATAATCAAGTGTATTTAAATGAAGAACATTAGTTTGTCCATCTCCTGCGATTAAATTAAGAGTTCTACCGACTCTGACTGCTTTTTCGTCAAAATCTATCGAAAACACATTATTTTGAACATATTCTGTACAATAATAAGGTTTGGCTTCTGCTGTAAAAAGATGACTTATTGGCTCATTGTGTTCTGCCAATAAATTTTTCCACACATGAAAAATCCCATGTACAGTAAATCCAGAACTTCCTGCTGCTGTATCGATTAGATATTCTGTTTCTTTTGGGTTTAACATTTTTACACACATATCAATAACATATCGAGGGGTAAAAAACTGTCCTTTTTCGCCTTTACTACTTTTGCTTATAAGATATTCAAAAGCTTCATCAACCACATCAAGATTGGAGTTAAAAAGTTTTACTCCTTCCAAAGATGCAACACATATAGCCAAATGAGGAGGAGTAAGATTTATTTTTGTATCTTTTGCAAAAACTCCGTCCCATTTTTTACAAGACTTTTCAAATAGTTTTTGGATTTTATCTTTTAGTTGAATATCAGTTAAACCAGTATTTCTAAACTCAAGATTTCTTTTTTTATCAGTAGCCCCAAGTTGTTCGTCATAAAGTTTTGCAAAAACAAGTTTAAAGACTTCTTCAAATACATCAACTCCAGCATTTGCCAAAACTTCGTCTTCCATTTCTTCTATTAATTGTTTGAGGGATTTACCAGATTTTACGAGTTTATCTTCACGGATAAGATCATCCATATTAAAAGGTCGTTGTAAAATATCTTCGAGTTTTTGACTTTCTAATGGAATATCTGGTATATCTTCAAAATAATTTGGATTTTTTCTATGGTGGAATGTTATAGACTCTCCATTAGTCCAGATAGCCATTGTAGCACCAGTTGCATGAGTATATGACTTTAATTGGTCTCTTCCATCTTTAGCCTTTGGTTTTTTAACTTCAACTATTATATATGCAACATTTAGATCATCTTTGTCTCTAATAACAATATCAGCCCGTTTAGCTTCCCTACCAAAATAAATAGGATATTCAAAAACAATTCGTTCTTTAGGGTAATTGTATTTTTTTATAAGTTTTTCTGTATAGACCTGCCTTACAACTTCTTCTGGAGTGAGTTTTATATCTTTGTCCCTTATTATACACTTTAGATAAGGAGTTTTTTCTTTATAGAATATTCTTTCTTCAAGTGATTTTATCTCTTGTTCTGTAAACAAATCAATTTTATACTGCGAATCTTTTAATATTTCTGATAAACCCATTATTTTTATCCTTTTGTTTAAAATTCTATAAGTTAAAGTATAATAAAGAAATCCGACTGAAAAAGCAAGATTTTTTAGGTTAAATTTCTCCCAAATATTTACAAAACTATCTAAAATTAATCTATTACCCCCCTTTACTAAAGGGGGTGAATTTTCTAATTCTAATTGAATTAACTAACACAAGGGGGAATTTTCCTCTCAATCACCTCTTCTACCATATTTCCTTTTTTATAAAATCAATGTCTATTAGATGTTTATCTCTTGTTACTAAAGTCAAATTATTTTCTTCCGAAACAGAAGCAATCCAAATATCATTTTCAGGAATGGGCTTTCCTATTTTTTTTAATCTATATCTTATCTCTGAATAAATCGCAGAAGTCTTTTCTGTTATACAAAAGATATTGCATTGTTTGAAAAAGTCTTTATAAATATTTATATTTTTTTCAAACAATTCTGAATTTCTTGCACCAAAAAGCATCTCACCAACAGTTATTACAGAAATATTTAATTGATTTTCATTTTTTATTTTTTTTACAATCTTTTCTTCATTTTTTAGAAATCCTATAATAATATTTGTATCAAAAAGATAACTCATTACCAATTCTCCTCATCAATTTTTCTACAATCTTCTATATCTTCTAATATTTTTAAAGATTCGTTTTCTTTTAATATGCCAGCAAATTTCATAAATTTTTTTTCTTCTTTATTCTCTTCTAATGGTAATATTATTATTTCAACTCTCATATTTCTAAATTTTTTTAATTTTTCATTGCTAATATATATTCCATCTTCCGTTATATATTCATCCAATCTTAAAGCTTCCATCTTTTTACCCTCTTTTTAAATATACTATTCATTTTTGTTTATTTCAAGGATTTTCTTACAAACACTATCTTAAATTAATCTATTACCCCCCTTTACTAAAGGGGGTGAATTTTCTAATTCTAATTGAATTAACTAACACAAGGGGGAATTTCCCATAAATTATTACGAAATTAATTATAATCATATATTACAATTACATAGTTTAATCAGTGTTAATCTCCAACAATCTGTGCTAATCCGTGTTATAAATTTGGACTTCATTTACTTGACATAAATTAGATTTTTTAATATCATTCAAAATAAAAAAAACAGGGAGGCTATCTTAATGG
>MIAN01000107.1 GCA_001829125.1 Spirochaetes bacterium GWB1_27_13
TAAAATATTCATTATTTGAACCTTTACAATATATATCAAAAATTGCTTTTCTATCATTTTCTATAATACCAAGATTTTCGGTTGGTTTAAAATCCAAATCAACTATCGTATGTTCATTTTTTAATACTTCATTCAAAAAATCGATTAATAAATCTTTGCTTGCTTCTTCACCAAAGAGCTTTTTGAAACCAAAGTCTGTATATGGATTTATATATTTTTCTTTCATAACTCGCCTCTGAGAAGAATATAATATATTTTGTGTAGGAATTCAAGTAGTTTTGAACCTACGGTTTAAATCCTATGTTTAGAAATAAAAAAGACCCGTAAGGTCTCAAAAACCCAACGAGTCTCAAGACTATACCAGCTGGATAGTATAATTTACTCTCCAATTTTTAATTTGTTTCTATGAAACAAGTTAGGATATACGAAATTCAGAACCTACCCCAAAATTACATAAAATTTGTAAAAAACTACTAAATTGTATCAAATCACAATTTTATCAAGAGTTGTCTGATTATATTATAAAGTGTAATAGTCAAGAGTTTTTTGTTTTCTTCAATAATTTAATCTATGTTAATCCGTGTTATCTCTCCCAATCTGTGTAATCCACTTAATCCGTGCCAATCGGTGTTATGCTAATCCGTGTTATATTGAATCTATTATAAATCTTTGTAAAACAATCATCAGGAACAGTCTTTTTAATTATATCAAAAATACTTAGCCCTTCTTCTTTATTAAAATCATTATTTTCGTCATCCAAAATTTTTTGTTCAATTATTTCTCTATTTATAACATCTTCTGTTATAATTTGTTTGTTTTTGTTTATAATATCGCTAATTATATCAAAAGGAAGATAATCATATTCTTTTTTAATAAAATCTCTAATTAACATAAATAAATACTGTTTTGCTTCATTTATATCTATTTTGTACTTAAAAGTTTTAAAATCATTATTATTATCATCGCTTTTATAAGAAATATTTATTATAAAATCACAATCTTTCACAAAATGAAATGAATTGCTATTTTCATCCTCATTTAGCAAAAAAATATAAAATAAAAACGGTTTAAATATATATTTAGTTAATCCTTCTTTATATTTACTGTTTGTGATAACTAAAGTCTCAATTTGATTATCTTTTTTCCATATATAGGAAAGACTTCCTAAAAGTTTAATGATTTTTCCATCATAATCAAAATCAATTTCTTTAAAATTTAACACTTCATCATTTTTTTCTTTATAACCAAGATTTATTTTTTCATAAAAAAAATAATTATTTATTATCATTTTATTTAAAAAATTAGACAAATTACTACCTTTATCAATCCTATCAATTATAAAATCCTTAAAATAATTTTTATCAATCTCTCCAAATTCATTAACTGGAGTTTTACTTTCCAATTTAGAAAATTCGTAGTATTTATTAAAAAAACTATAACTTTCTTTTTGATCGTTTGTACACACATAATGATCTAAAGTCTTAGTAATTAATTTATAATCATAAGGAAATTTAGAATAAAAAGGCTCGTCTTCTTTAATTTTTTCATCTTCATTTTCTTCATCTTCAATATTATGATATTTTTTTAATAAAAATTGTAATGGATCAAGTAAAAATTCTAATAATTCGTTTAATTTTATCTTATTTATTTCATTATCTTCTTTTTTATCTTCTATTTGTATAATTTCTTTGTTTTTTAAATTATTATATCGTTCTTCAATTAATTTAATTTGCTCATCATTAAAAATATGTTTATATTTCTCTTTTATATCAATTAGAGTAAGCAATCTCTCGCAAAAACTATAATTTACAAAAATATCGCTAAATTCAACCTGTTTTTTGAAATAAAACTTACTATTTCCCTTTAATGGTGCTTCTGACTCTTCAAATTGACCATTTATTAAAATATTGGAGTTAATATAATCTTTGAGTTGCAAAATTATCGAGCAAGGCAAAAACTCTTGATCTTTTTGAATATCTTTACAAATATATGTTAAATATAATTTTTCTCTAACAGACATTAGCGTTTCTAAAAACAAATATTTATTTGCATCGCTTCGTTCAATGTCCCCAATTTCTCGCTTTTCTGTCCTCAAATCCAATGTGGAAGTCTCTTTAAAACCAGGAAAATCACCTTCTGTAAGCCCAACGATGTAGACTATTTTAAATGGAATTGGTCTAAGAGGTGCTAAAGAAGAAATTGTAACCCCACCACAAAGATAACTACCTATTCCAGATGGAATTTCAGAAAGATTGGCTTTTATAAACTCTATTATATAAGAAACATTAAAAATCTTTTGATTACTAATGAAATCATAAGTTTTTAACCTTTCTAAATCCAATAATATCTGATGTAAAACATAGTTTTCTGCTTTTAAATCATCTGGTATAAGCAAAAAATCATTTATTAAATTTTTAATTTCATATGCCCAAAATTCGCCATTTTCTTTT
Organism: Spirochaetes bacterium GWB1_27_13; assembly: GCA_001829125.1. Lineage (GTDB taxonomy): Bacteria > Spirochaetota > GWE2-31-10 > GWE2-31-10 > MWDO01 > GWC1-27-15. Next base: position 2,451 of record MIAN01000107.1, read on the forward strand.
TTATCTTTCAAAAATTTGAGTTTAATAAATAAAGACTCTATAATATTAACAAATTTATCGAGTTTTTCTATGTCTTCGCTTTCTATATCTGAAAACGGGACTATATTTTGATAAAATAAATCTTTTTCACAAGAAAAATCATCCACTGAGTCCATTATTCTACCAAATTTGAGCCTCTTTAAAGCAAGACCCCAACTATAAAAATCAATTTTATTTTCATCAAATCCATAAAAAACATTAAGTTTAGAAATCCATTCAAGCCAAACTAAAATGTCCTCTCTAACCAAATTATTGGCAGTTATAAAACACGGATTTAAAAATAATTCAAAAGCATCTTTTCGAGTAAAAAAACCTTTGGCAAGTTCAAGCATTTTTATCAAAGCCTTACCAAAACTACTATCAAATGACGCTGTTGAGTCAGAAAGATTGAAAGGGATTAGTATTTTTGAATTAATTTCAAATTTATCACTATCTATTGGATTTTTTAGAAAAATAGACTTAATTACAGTCTTATACTTCTCCATATTGGGAACTAAAACAGCAATATCTGTTAATTTAATATCCTTATTTGTCTCCATATTGTAAATAATACTATTGTAAACTGTCTCAATTTCTCTATGAATAGAAGGACAGCCAACAATTTGAATACTCTTATCTTGTATAGCTTTTTGTACCTGCATATCAAACAAATTGTTATGACTAATATTACTTTGTAGAATATTCAATAAACTCGAATTTTGTAATTTTTGTTTTTCATTTTTAATCCAGAATGATTTTATCTCAAAATTATCATTTTTATCAATCAATTTTGATATTAACTTTAAATTCTCGTAAGATGGTTTAGCCCAGAGTTTTATTAATGGATTTTCGTTATCATTTGGATAAACAATATCTTTTTCTTTTAAATTTGAAATATTTTGCCATTTTTTGCTATCATCTTCAGTAGCCCAAAAATCATACAAAAAATTAAGTTGATATATTTTTATTTGATAATATTTGGATAATTTTACAAGCAATTTGTAATGCACCAAAGATATTTGAGAAAATCCAAATATATAAATAAATTCTTTTTCTGTAAAATCTTTTTGTTCTTTTTCTATCTCTTCAAAAACTATATCAGAATAATTTGGTAAAGTTGTAAACTTTCTGTTAAAAAAACTATTTTCCTTTTCTAATTTATCGTTTAATTTATTTAACAAACCATTATCTGAAAAAATTTCAAAATAAATCTTTTTTTGAGCATTCTCCATTTTAGAGTCTGGATTTATAAGTTTATCGTTAGCCCATAATTTTAGCATATTTTCTCTTTGATATTCATATTCTCTAAAATATGAAGCAATTTTAAAAGAAATTTGCCAAAGTTTTTTTGTGTAATCCTTTGATTGATTTTCATCACCAAGATATTCTTTTATCTTTGCAAGCTCAATAAAATTATTATTGTGAATCACATAAATAATTAACAACTGTAACTCAATATGATTAATTTTATGCCCCAAAAAAATATAATTATCATATTTTGTAGAAGAAAGTTTACTTAAAGCTTTAGTTATAACATTCTCAAGAAAATCAAAACCAATATTCATATAAATAGAATTATTTTTTGCTATCTCCATCTGAAGCCATTTCAAAAGATTCATATTTGGAACAACAACCATTGGCGAATAAAAAGGATTTTTCGTCCTTTTATCAGCATTAAGGTTTTGTAAAAATTGAGTTGCAAGATTTTCTATTTTATTAGCAAAATAAAACTCTATTCCCATAATATAACTCTATTTCTTTGGTAAACCGTATTTTTTGTTAAATTCTTTCATTTTATCAGTATTATCTTTAAATAATTCGATAATTTTATCATAAACTTCTTTTTTCTTTCCTGAAAGTAGATATGCTTTTATATAGTAATTTTCTGCATCAGTTAAATTTTTTTCTATCTTATAAAAATCAGCATAATCAACATAACTCGTGTAATTGGCTGGATTTACAAACTCATAAGACTTAATATAATCAAAAACTTTTTGTTTATCAAACATTACAAAATAATAATATTCTAACATTTTACCAAAAGCATTATCCTCGTTTGTAGTAATTAAATCAAAAAGATTTCTATTTTCGGTAATTTCATTCATATTATAAAACCTATTCCTAAAAGGTATGATCATAGAAGAAAAAGGCTTATTTTTGATAAGATTTTCCATTCCACTACCAACCGAAACATCATAAAAAGGTAGATAATGAATCGATTTTTTTACATTCTCAGTATCCAAATAAAAATTTTTCAATTTAGACTTTTCCTCATCATTAAGAGTATAAATCTCACCAATTTTTTGGGATAAAATTTCACTAACAATAATTTGTCCTGCGATATTAAAATGTAGATGGTCAATAAATATTCCATTATTAAAAACTTTATCGCCATATTTACTTATCAAAGCTTCTTGTAAAGGTATAAAATGTAAATTTTTATATTTTGTAGAATTATTCTTACAATATTCACCAAGTTTATTTATTAAAACCGTCCTTGCCCTAAAAGGAATAGCATCCAAATCCTTTGCAAGTATAAAATCATAAATATTTGGGCTTTGATTTACAATAAATTTATTCATAGCATCTATATATGTAACATTTGCATTTACGCTCAACAATTGATTTCTATTTCTTTCAGCTAAGGCGTCTTCTACTCGTCCTTTATCCATAGAAATGCTTTCTTTAAAATAAGTATCAATAAATCCTTTATAATCTTTGTCATTCTCACCAGCAAAAGGCGGCATATCGTATAAATTTGAGACTGGTTCAATTATAATCACCGGTATTTTTTTAGAATTATACGAATTAACAACAGAATCTATATTATTAATAAAATTATTTGCAATTTTTGTATCATTTTGTTGATTTTTTACTATTTTTTTATCATTAAACCTTATTTCCATAAGATTTTTATCTTTGTATTCTTTTGATTTATGAGGGTTTATGATATTTATAATTAGTTGAACAATTTTAAATTCTTTCAAAAACAGATACATTTTCTTTTGAAAATAATTTCCACCAGTAGTCTCGCTAATTGTCCCATAATACTCATTATGCCCGGCATAAATTATAAGAAAATCCGGTTTGTACTTTAAAATTTTAGTAGCAACATCAGCCACATAATAACTACTCATCGCAGAAAAACCAAGATTTATAATCTCAACATTTTTACCAGAATTTTTTAAAGCCATCTCACTAATCTTACCAAAACTATGGTTTGAAAAATAAGGAAACCCCTCAGCCGTTGATCCACCAATAACAAAACCCCTTAAAGTATCTTTTGTTTTTTTCACCAAAAACATATTCCTCAATGGTTCTGACACAACATTACTTGCAAAAGGATGATATTTATTTATAAAATATGGATTTGTAAGATAATATTCATTTAAATACTTACTTTTAACAAAAATATCAGTATTTATTCCATAATTTGCAATTTTCAATCCAATTTCAATGCTAATTAACACAAAAAATATCAATAAGATAAATATCCCAGAAAATAAAACTTTCTTAGATGTTGAAATCTCAATTTTATCCTTTTTAATTATTTTTTGACTTTTTTTCGCATTTTTTTTCTTTTTCATTTATTATTCCTTTGTTTTATTTCTATTTTTAATTTATTACGCTATTTTTCCTTCTTTTCTAATATTAATAAGAAAAGGACTATTGTTATAATGACAATCGTCCAGATTGTCATTATATACCTAAAATGTTTTTTTACAACTTGTTTGTTTGAAAGAAGTTAGGAAAAAATTTATCGTTGAATTTAAGACAAACCTGAAACATTTTAGTATATAATTATATTCTTTTTCTGACATAGGGACAACAGAAATTAGAACATTATATTTTAAATTTATCTCATAAATAACATCAATCATTCTATCAATTTCTAACCCTTCTTTTATCTCTCCACCAATTACAACCAAGACATCAATATCAGAATCAACAGTCTCCTCATTTCTCGCATAAGAGCCATATAAAATAACATTTTTTAGATTATTTTCATATATTTTTGCAATTTCAGTTTTAAATTCGGTTAATATTTGAGGTAATTGCATATTAAATCCTTAATTTTTTCTAATAATTTCACTTTTTTAGTTCTAAAAAATCTAATCAGTTAATAAACTTACCAATTCTTTAAAAGAGTTAATTTTATAAGAATATTTTGAAACTTTTCCAAATCCATACGAAGCAAAGCAAAATGGAACTTGTGCATTTTCGGCTGATTTCATATCTCCTTCTGTATCACCAATGTATATAGGAGATTTTAAAGTATTTTTATTTACAATATTGATTAGCATTTCTGATTTATCTTTTTTGCTTAGTCCGTAACAATCATAATCCAAAAAATGTTCTTTTAATCCAGATAATCTAAAAAATATATCCAAATACCAATCTTCACAATTACTTACAATATATAATTTGTAATGGTTTGATAATTTTTTAATTCCTTCTATTAGAAAGTCATACAAAATTCCTCCAGTTAATTCTAAACCATTTTTTGTATGATAATCAATTAATTCCATTACTTTAGGATATTTTATTGTAATATTTGGAAATATATATTCCAAACATTCTTTAAAAGGCTTACCAACGACTTGTTTTAAAATATCTGCCTTAACCTCAATATTTTCTCCACAATCTTTTAATCCATTAGTCCATCCCATTGCCACAGTTGGAGTTGCATCCCATAATGTCCCATCTAAATCAAATATTAAAGAGTCATATTTCATTAATAAAGTCCCATAAGATTAATTTTTTCTATAATTATACCAAAAAGTTTTTGATTTGCCAAAACTCCTAATACATAATTCATTTATTACCAATTAATTAAACAAATTCAATCTGTAACAATCCTACTTATATAACACTGATTTCCATAGATTTCCACAAATTAACGCAGATTAAACTTTTTTTGAATTCTATCTGCATTACAAAACTATTTGCACTCCACTCCATGTAATCTGTGCCCATCACCTACAATCTGTGTTATAATCCGTGTTATACCATTAATATAATAAATTTCTAAGATTTTTTTAGAATTTTTTTTGTAATAGAATAAAAATTTACATTGACATTTAAATTTAATTTGTTAAAATTCAAAATCGGGATGGGGGGAGAAAATGTCAGAGCATTTAATCCAAAAAAATTATAATTTTATAAAAAAATTACCAGAATGGGCTAAAAAATTTGCCATTAAATATTGTTCTAACACTGCTTCTACTTATATTTTCCATGGGAATATTAGAGATTTTCTTGCACAGAGAACAGAAGAGGACAGTTTTAAATTTGTTAAAGTTCAAGATTATTTTGCAGACATTCTTTTTGGTTATAAGGGCAAAATACTTTGTTATGATAGATCATCTGGAATAAGTTTTGTAGAAAACCCTTTTGATAAAACTCAAGAATCAACAAAAAATGATTTTATTAAAACGTTGTTATCTGGTACAGCACAAGCACATAAGGCAGAAAAAACAAAAAAACTTTTTTCAAAAAATTTAGTACATTCTTTTGAGAATATAGAAAAATACTTTTATAGCAAAATCGAACAAAATGAAAGAGTCGTTTTAATTGTCGATTTTTCAGAAACCATTGTACCAACAAGTTCTACCTTGTCATTCTCAGAAGAGGATAGATATAGTCTCGTTACTATAAAAAGATGGGCATATAATCCATTATTCATACAAAAAGACATAACAATTATTCTTTTAACAGAAAATTCGTTTGATATGAATCAAAATCTTACGAAATGTCCAAATATTATTAAAATTCATATACCTATTCCAGACGAAAAGACAAGAGAAGACTTTTTAAGTTATAATTTAAAAAAAGGTAAACTTCTTTTAGAAGAAACTATTTCTATTCCAACAATCGCAAAAATAACTGGTGGGCTAAATCTTGTTAATATAAATCAAATAATTTCTGAAAGTTTCCAAGAAAAGAAAAATATTTCTATGGAATATTTACGCTTACGAAAAAAAGAGTTAATCGAGTCAGAGTCTATGGGAATGCTTGAAATTATAGAATCAGAAAGTAATCTTGATATGGTCTCAGGACATGAACCAGTTAAAACTTCGTTAAAAAGGGCTGCAAAAAATATAAAAGATGGAAGGCTTGATGTTCTACCTATGGGTTACCTGATTTCTGGACCTGTTGGTACTGGTAAAACTTTTTTGGTTAGTTGTTTTACTGGCGAAATAGGAATCCCAGTAGTTAAAATGTTAAATTTTCGTTCAAAATATGTTGGTGCAACAGAGAGCAATATAGAAAAAATTTTAAACATATTAAAAGCAATGGCACCTGTTGGTGTAATAATCGATGAGGCAGATGCTGTTTTGGGTGATAGAAACCAAGAGGGGGACAGTGGCACTTCAAACAGGGTTTTTGCACAAATTGCCTCTTTTATGGGAAACACAGAATATAGAGGTAAAATTATTTGGTTTTTGATTACTTGTAGACCAGACTTGCTGCCAATTGACTTAAAAAGACAAGGACGTTGCGAAGAACATTTATCCCTTTTTTATCCAGAGACCGAAAGAGAAAGAGAAGATTTATTCTACAAAATGATAAAAAAATTAAAAATAAAAACAGATATTCGTTATACAGAAGATTTTTTTAAAAAACAAAAATATACATACTCTGGGGCTGATATTGAAGCAATACTTGTAAGAGCAAAATTTATTGCGGCATCAGATGGTAAAGATATTATTACAACAAGTAATATTGAAGAAGCAATAAACAATTTTATACCAGCAGTTTATCCTTATGAAGTTGAGTTACAAAATTTAGTGTCAGTTTTGGAATGTACAAATAAAGAAATGATACCAGCAAAATATGCTTCAACACCAAAAACAAAAATTGCAGAATCAGTAAGACACATGAAAGCGGTATTAGGCGAAACAAATTGATAAACATAGATTAAAGAAAATTAGCATAATTAAGCGAATTTGAGCAAAAAACAATATAATACATATTATAATAAACTTTCTGAATTCAAATCAGCATAATCCGTGTTAATCTACTATATCTGTGTTAATCCGTGTTATATATTACATTCTCTTTAAAGAAATATTCACTATCATAAGCAAGGATCGTTTTTTCTCTTAACAAAATATAACCATTATCGATTATATCTATTGCTTTTTTGTCTTCTTCAAAATAATTATCTTTTATAAGTTCATCAAGTATCTTTTTCTGTTTTTCTATTAAATGGTTAATAATTGTTTCATCAAGGTAGAGATTATTATAATAAATCATAGTTAGACATATTTTTAAGAATAATCCTCTTCCAATCCATTTGCCTATATCACAAAACGAAGGATCACAAATAAGCTGTTGACCAAGAAAATGCTTTATATTCCAAAACCATTGCTTAAAAAAATTAGAATTTTCAAATTGAATCATTACAGAAGCAATAACATTTAATCCATATTTTTCTACCATAAAAGAATAAATTTCAGCAAAAAGCATAACTACTTTACTACCGTGTTCAAAAATACGATCACCAAAAAGTTCACTTCTCAAACAAATATCTGTTTGACAAGTATAATATTTAGTTAAATCAGCCAATTCATTACAACCACATCCACTATCTTGCATAAATTTAACCTCACAACATTTATTTTCTAATTCAAGTTACTCCTTTTATATAATACTTTCAAACATTGTAACCTGATTAGAATATACAACAAAATTAAAATAAATTCCAATTTAAATTAAATAATCCTGCCATAATTAATATCGGAAGTAAGAAGTAGTTTAATTAGAAGAAAATTAAAGACTATATTTTACAGAAAACATTAAAAAATATGAATAATTTTATAAAAAAAAGTTATATTGATAGAAACAAATATTGATTAATTACAAAAAAATATCATGTTCTTCAGTTTTATTTTTTTCTTTTTTTATTTTTAAACTTTCAATTTTTACAAAATCTCTTTGTATAAAAAACGAAACCAAAAGTAATGCAAAAGAAAAAAATCCAAAAAAGACTTCAAATAAAGAATAAACACTCTCATTCTCTCTAAAGATAAAATTCCACAAAATATTCTGCTTAAAATCCTTGAGAAAAAAAAGCAGTAATATAACAGAAATAAAAAGTATAATCCTTCCTTTAGTTTTATTATGAAAAATCAAATCCAAAAGATAAAGACTTAGAAAAACAGAATAGACAAATATATAAATTATTTTTAAAATATTAAATTTAAATCCAGTCGATGGGAACAAAAATAAATTTAAATAATACAATAAAAAAACAACTGAAGAGATTAAAAGAAATAATTTAAAGTAAAAAAAGGAATATTTTTTTGTTTTCATTTGTCTTTATTGTATAAGAAAAATTTATTTTTTTCAATACTTTTTTTTAAAATATTAATATTTATTAAAAATATATTATCAAAAGCAAAAAAAACTTGAAAAATATTCAATAATAATATATATAAGAAAAATGAAAATAACATTTTATGGTTCAAGAGGTTCAATTGCAACTCCTCTCTTGTTAAATGAATATCACAAAAAGACAAAAGCAATATTAAATTTATATAAAGATTCTCAAATAAAAGATATTGATGATTTTTTTGCAACATTACCTTTAGAGTTATCTCAAATATTTGGTGGAAATACAGCTTGTATAACAATCGAAGATGATGGTGAAGACATTCTAATCTTAGATGCAGGTAGTGGATTAAGAGAACTCGGTAGAAAATATACCAGCGTTAATAATAAAACGTTTCATATACTTTTATCACATTTTCATTGGGATCATATTTGTGGAATTCCTTTCTTTAAACCATTATACAACCCAACAAATACTATAATTTTTTATTCACCTAACATAGATTTAATTGAAAATCTAAAAAGACAGCAACACCCTAGCCATTTTCCACTTTCTTTTGACAAATTGCCAGCAAAAAAGAAATTTGTTATATTAAATGAACAAAATCCTTATAGTTTGAATGGTTATAAAATTTTTCATATAGAATTAAATCACCCAGGCGGAAGTACAGGCTACATTATATCAAAAGATGACAAAAAAGTCAGTTATGCAACTGATACTGAATTTACTCCAGAAAATATAGACGAAAAAAGCCTTTTTTTTAAGGCATGCTTTGAAAGTAGTGATGTTTTAATAATGGATACCCAGTATAGTTTAACGGAATTTTTTAGCAAATTTGATTGGGGACACACATCTTCTACTATGGCAGTTAATCTAGCTTTGGAATGGCGAGTTAAAAGACTTGTTTTATTTCATTCTGATCCAGAGCATACAGACGAAGATATGATTAAAATATTAAGAGATGCAGAAGAACAAATAAAACAATTTAATAAAAGGCAACTTAAAATAATTCTTGCTGTAGAAGGACATTGCATAGAAATTTAATCATTTATCCCGTTTATTAAAACATTGAGCAAATCTTTTTCAGATAAAACTCCTTTATGTAAACTTTCTTTTGAATTATTGTAAGTCTCAAAAAATTTACTTCTTAATCTTTCGTTATAAAAGTCAATGTATGACAAATTATCAATATATTTTTCTAAGAAATCAACGTCTATATCCAATTTTTGGCTTTTAGATATAATATTTTTTATAACTGGAAGATTAATATTCTCAAAATAATAATTTTTTGAATAAGTTTCTTCAAATAATATTTTTTGAATTTCTTCGCTAACCAAAAATCTTATAAAATCTTCACATTGTTTTTTATATTTTGAATTTTTCGTTATTGCAATAATTTTATTTTTTAATGTTAAATGTTTCAAATTTTCGATAAATAAAATTTTAAATTTTTCTTTCTGATAAGTTAATGAATTTGAAAATTGAATAAAATCAAAAGAAATAATATCTTTTTCTAAGTATAATTTTTTGTCTATATTTTTATATTTATCAAAATATTTTTTTGTTTCTTCTAATCCAAAATTATAGTTATCATCAAATTTATATAAAAAATTAAAATAATTACTCATTTCTTCATTATTAAAAGAGTATATATTATTATTTACTTGTATTTTATCATTAAAAATAAAAAAATATTCTATCTCACCCATATTTGAAGAATAAGGAGAAAATCTAATCTTTTTTATATAATTATTTTCTTCTTTTCTAGTTATATTAATATTTTTACAAAGATTTGAAAAATTTTGTATTGAAATTGTTTCTTTAATAGTTTGAGAAAGTAATTCTTTTTTAGCTATTATTACAGGAAAATCAATATCATAAGGAATAGTATAATAGTCATTTTTTACAATATAATCATTAAATCCATTAAAATAATCTGTTGTTGTTAGATTTTCATAATAATTTTTTAAATTATAAAAATATTTAGTCTCAAACTCATTATTATAACCATTATATCCAGCAACAATATCATAATAGTCTTTTTTATTATCTTTATAAAAACTGAATATATTTTTTTGTTTCTCATTATAAAAATTTATAAAAACTTTGTTATCTTTATTTCTAGAGTTATAGATATCAGCTAACTCAAAAAAAATAACATCATTAGTTAAAATATAAACTTCTGAGTTTTGATTTTTACAAGAGAATAAAATTAAAAAAAATAAAAACAAACAACTAATTTTTTTCATTTTTACCAGATTTATAATGATAATCGTTCAGATTGTTATTATATACCTAAAATATTTTTTTTCTACAACATGTTTATTTAAAAGAAGTTATAGAAAAATTTATCATAATAATTATGATAAACCTAAAGTATTTCAGTATATAATAGATTTTAGAGTTAATTCTACTAAAATAAAGTTTATTTTTCAATATAAATTTAATATCTTTATATTTTAATACAGATTAAATCTGTATAATTATATGCAATATATGTATGAGAATGAATATTAATTCTTTGATAAATCATAAAGTTTATAAAAAATTTAATATAAAAAGATACAATATGTTAATTTTATTATATTTTTGCATTATTTTAGATGCTTTATTATAATTTTAACTCATCAAAAGCACTATCATCAAAATTTGGCACAAAACGCTTTTACTTTTTCCATCCTAAACGAGGACATGTCTTTTTTAAAAAATAAAAATTAACAAAAAGAAAGATTTTAACACAATTTTTTGATGTTTTTTATTTCTACTTGCAATATTATAATATATTTTTTAGCCCTGACAGACTTTGAAAACCTGTCAGGGCTAGAAGTACTTGTGATAATTTTACATTCCCTTACACATGTAAAATATTTACATTAAAAATTATCTTAACTCCATACCTTTGTAAAAATTGCTCTATATTCTCCTACAAAATAGGAATTTTTTGTAAAATAAAAAATTTTAAATATCTTCCCTCTGGGAATGCAAGGTTGTAACCATGATCTTGAGGTTGTGCTTTTGATTCTAAAACTTTTAGCTGGCAATTAGTGTTTACTGCTGATTGATGAAGGATTTTTATAAAAGTAAGTTCATCAATATGACTTGTACAAGACGAAGAAATCAAAATCCCGTAATCTGGTAATTTTTCTAATGCTTTAGAATTTATTGTAATATACGCTTTAATTGCATTTTTTAACTGTTTTTTATTTTTTGCAAAAGATGGCGGATCCAAAATTATTAAATCATACTGATCTTTTTCGATTGTTTTTAAATGGTTAAATACATCTTCTGCAATAAATTTATGTTTATTTAAGTCATATCCATTGATTTTAAAATTAGTTTTCGTGTTTTCGATGGCTGGCTTAGAAATATCAATACTTGTAACAGATTTTGCCACTTTTGCAGCATATATTGAAAAACCACCTGTATAACAAAAACAATTTAACATTGTTTTATTTTTACAATACGGGACAATGCTTAATCTATTTTCTCGTTGATCTAAGAAAAAGCCAGTTTTTTGCCCTTCAGGAATATTAACGCTAAATTTAAAATTATGTTCATTTATTACAACTTCTTTTGTTTCTTTTCCATATAGAACCTTATTTACATCTGTTGGAAGCCCTTCGTTTGCCCTAACTCCAATTTCACTTTTTTCGTGGATAGTTTTTGGATTGTAAATTTTAATTAAAGCTTTTACAATATTTTCTTTTAAATTCTCGATGCCCATTGTATGAACTTGAACTACAATTACATCATTATAAATATCAACAACAAGTCCGGGTATATTGTCACTTTCACCAAAAACTAAACGATAAGCGTTAGTATCTTGTATAAATTGTTCTTTTTGCGCTCTAAGAGTAGTAAAACGATTAAAAAAGAACTCAAAGTCTATTTTTTGTTTTAATCTTGTTATTAATCTTATGCTTATGTCAGAATTTTGATTAAAATAACCAATACCAACAAAAGTTTTATCACAATAAACTTCGCATAAATCGCCATTCTTAATACCTTCATCTATTTTTAGAATAGCACCAGAAAAACACCATGGATGTCCACCCATTACATTTTTTAAAACAGACCTTTTTATATAAATGCTTTTATAATTTTTTTCCAAATTTTAACCTCTATTTATTTTTTGTTAAATATACTAAAAAACTTTACCAACTTGACTGTAAAAGTTTCTACTATTATATATATCTTAAATTTTAAATTTTGTCAAAAATATCACTTAATTTTTTGAGAAAAAAATTACTTTTTTATAAAAAATATTCTTTCAAAATATATAAAAAATTAATGAAAATCATTATTAAAATATCATTTAAAGAATATTCTTTAAAGATATTGAAATAATAAATTTAAAATAGCTTAAATTATAAAAAAAATAGAAAAAGTATAAAAAAAAGGTTGAAATATTTTATTTTTAGCTCTATATTCTTATATATAAACTATATTTCTAAGGAGGAAAAAAGTGCGAAGTTTTCTATTAATCATGGTGTTAGGGTTATCGGTTCTCTTATTCAATTGTTCTAATCCAACAATTGTAACAAAATCTAATCAGGAGGAGGTTATTGGTGTCGATAACAACGACACAACAGAAATTATTGTGGATGTACCAAACAAAGCGTTAGGTGCTACTTATCCAACAGCGAACACAGCTACAAATTAC
>MIAN01000108.1 GCA_001829125.1 Spirochaetes bacterium GWB1_27_13
ACTTTCGAGATTGGTAAGTTGTCTCAATCTCATCTCAACAATTGCAGAAGCTTGCATCTCTGACAAACCAAATTTAGCCATTAAAGAAACTTTTGCTTCTTCTGTATCTTTTGATGCTCTGATTGTTCTAATTACTTCATCAATATTATCTAAAGCAATGAGTAAACCTTGTACGATGTGTGAGCGTTCCTCTGCTTTTCTTAATTCAAACCTTGTTCTTCTATAAATAACTTCTTTTCTAAAATCAACGTATGCTTGAATCGTGCTTTTTAAATCAAGGACTTTTGGTAACCCCTTATCTAACGCAAGGTTTATTATACCAAAATTTGTTTGTAAATCTGTATGTGAAAATAATTGGTTTAATATGACTTTTGGGATAGCACCTTTTTTTAGCTCGATTACTATTCTCATACCATCTCTGTCTGACTCGTCTCTAATGTCAGATATGCCAGATATTTTATCATCTTTAACAAGGTGTGCAATTTTTGTTATGAGATTAGCTTTATTAACCTGATAAGGAAGTTCTGAGACAATTAAAACTTCTCTATTATTTTTGTTTTCTTCTATACTAACTTTTGCTCTAACAGTGATTGAACCTCTTCCTGTTCTAAAAGCCTTTTTAATTCCTTCTCTTCCAAATATTATTCCACCAGTTGGAAAATCAGGACCTTTAATAAACTTCATCAGTTCATCTACTGTTATTTCTGGAGTATCGATCTGTGCGATTATTGCATTAACAACCTCTGCTATGTTGTGAGGTGGAATATTTGTTGCCATACCAACAGCAATACCAGAAGTACCATTTATAAGTAAATAAGGAAGTGCAGCAGGAAGCACTAATGGCTCTGTCATAGAGTCATCATAGTTAGGTCCAAAATTAACTGTTTCTTTGTTAATATCTTTTAACATCAGCTCAGCAATTTTAGCAAGCCTCGACTCTGTATAACGCATAGCCGCTGGCGGATCGCCATCAACAGACCCAAAGTTACCATGCCCATCAACTGCTGGGTATCTTAACGAAAAACTTTGTGCCATTCTAACAAGAGTTTCATAAATAGCCTGATCACCATGAGGATGGAATTTACCAAGAACATCTCCGACTATACGACCACACTTTTTATATGCTTTATTAGAATGAAGCCCCATTTCATTCATAGAATAAAGGATTCTCCTATGAACAGGCTTAAGTCCATCTCTAACATCTGGAATAGCTCTACTTACAATTACGCTCATAGCATAAGTAAGATAAGAATTTTTTAGTTCCTGCTCTATCTCAACTGGAATAACATTTCCCATTTTATTTCCTTAATTTCTTCCTTTATAATGTAAACTGTATTTTACTTTAAAATGTGCAAAATGTCAAGATTTGATGTAAGGAAAAAAGAGTATTTGGTGATAGAATTTCGTAGATGAAACAAAAAAATTGAAATAAAAATCTGTTAAGTCTTTTATTTCCTCATATTCTTTTTTATCCATTAAGTTTACTTTTTTTATACCAAATATTAACCATTTTCAACGATATATATTAATTTTTTTAACACGAATGACACGAATTTTATGAAGAATTGGAAAGAATTCAATAAAAATGATAATTTTATTAAATTTATTTGAGTTCTTATCAAGAATTCTTTTTTTATCAAACAGAAAATCAAAATGAAGTCTGTTTTTGGCTATTTTAGCAAAGGTTAAAATATATATTCTAATACCATTACTTTTTTAATCAATATCTATCTCGAAAATGAAAAAAAAGAAACAGAGGATTTTGTTAAAGAATGGAATAGCATATCAATTGACTTAGGTAATAAATTTGATAATGTAAATATAAGAGATTTTGCTTATGATGAATGAAAATATCTTACTACTCTATAACACACCAAAAAGTCATTTATTCCAACGAAATTATATTAAAATTTAAGCCAAATTTCGATTTAATACCTGCTTTAAATCGTAACTTTCCAAAATTAAAATATTTTTTAGAATTTAGTTTTTAATTTTTCTAAAATATATTATACTTTTATCGAATATCATTTTTAGAATAAAAAAAAGATTGACCATTTAAAACTTTTTAAGTATATATAACACAGATTAGTCAGATTGTTACTGATTAACACAGATTAAATAGTGTAATCGCTAGTATATATTTGACTTTCAAAATTTTTGACAAATTAAAAACTTTTTAGTATATTATCATAAAGTTTTTAATTAGATGATTCCAAAAGTATGTATAATTCTTTCTTAAATGATTATATGTTAATTTTTATTGTTTAAATTGGATGAAATATTGGAAAAAATATGTATAAAATTATATATACAGGTAAAAAAAATAATATTGATATATCAAAAGTTTCTTCATCAATCAGCTCAATTAATAATTGCAAAATAAGTCTTGTCAAAGTCAATGATTTGGACGAAGCTACGAATTCATTTTTCGATGGAGATTCTTTAATTTTACTTTTAATAGAAGAAAATTTGGATGGTTTTGAAAATTTTATTAAAGAGATGAAAAATGATGAATCTTTTAAATTCTTACCTGTAATTTTAATTTTAGAAGAAAATAAAATTGAGAATCGAAAAAAATATTTTTCTATTGGAGTGGATAGTTTTTTGGACGAAGATTTTGATGATGAAGAACTAATTCTAATTTGTAGCTCAATAGTAAGAAACCAAATAAAAATTCAGGAACTTTCCAAACAACTTGGGGAAGTATCAGAAAAAAACATCACTAAGGCTCTACAACTTGATTTAATTAGAAAATTTATTCCTCTAACTGTATGGGAAAAAAGTGCGTCGCTTGCAGAAGGACAAGACTTAGAAATTCCAGAAGAAGAACAAGAACTTTCAATAATATTTGGTGATTTACAGTCATTTACCACTATTTCAGAAAAGATTCAGCCAGAAGAAGTAATACAGATGTTAAATGGCATTTTTAATATAGTTACTCAAGTTGTTTATCAAAATTTTGGTGATATTGACAAATTTATAGGCGATGCCTTTTTGGCTGTTTTTCGTCATCCAGAAATGGCTTTACTTTCTGCTGTGGCAATTCAGACTTCACTAAAATTATATAATGATATAAGAGAAATTGACGATATGCCTGTTGCCCTTTTTAGAATGGGGATCAATTTTGGCAAAGTGATAAGAGGAAGCGTTGGAGGAACTATTAGATACGACAATACACTAATAGGAGACCCTATAAATACAGCTCAAAGACTTGAGTCTATGTCTCCACCTGGAGGTATTCTTGCATCAAAAAGCCTTTTATCACAAATTAATTTTATAAATATAGAAGAATTAGATATTAAATCATATAATCTAAAAGGAAAAAATAAAATAATTGAAGCTGCTATTGTGTATGATTATATTGTTAATAATGAAAAAATAATGGATGAACTTTTTAAAATAAGAAATAAAATAGAAAAAGAAATTAATATTAACGAAAAAAGGTATAAAATTGCTTAAAATAAAAAAAGTTGACTTTCATATAAGTTTTGCTGATTACAAACAAATTCCAGACTTAAAACTCCCAGAACTCGCTTTTGTAGGAAGAAGCAATGTTGGAAAATCAAGTCTAATTAATGACTTATCTAGCAAAAAAGTTTCTTTTACCTCACAAACTCCTGGTAAAACAAGACTTATCAATTATTTTTTGGTAAACGAAAAATTTTATTTTGTTGATCTACCAGGTTATGGTTATGCAAAAGTTTCTAAAAGTCAAAAAAATCTTTGGGAAGAACACATAGAAAAATATCTTGAAACAAGTAATAATTTAAAAACAATATTTTTTCTTCTCGATATTAGAAGAATACCTAATGAACAGGACAAAATTCTATCTAATTGGTTTAAAAAACTTCCAGATGTTGAAGTTTTTTATATTTTGACAAAATCTGATAAGTTTTCTAAACAACAACGACAAAAACAAAAAATTCAAATAGCGTTAGAGTTATTTGTTGATCAAAGTAAGTTTATATTTTATTCTGTGCCAGAAAAGATTGGTAAGGCAGAAATTTTAAAACAATTAGATTTTCTTGAAAATTAAAGTCTTCTTTTTTGACAAAATAAGACTTTTAATATATACTAAATAAGTAACTCGAATTTTCAACAAAGACCTGTCAGGTTTTAAAAACCTAACAGGTCTTTAAAGTCTAAATATTCGTGTTAGTAAATATTTTTAAATTAAGAGGTTAGCTTATGAACAAATCAGTAACTGCGATTATAATAATCGTATTGGTGGTAATTTTAGGGATATTTGTATATCTCGGTGTTTTTAAAAATAAAAAAAGCACTTCTTTAACTAATGATACTAAAATAGACTATTCTACAAAACCAAAGGGGCTTTCAATTGCTGGGTTTGGAGGATATAAACTTGAAAAAGTTAATATTGAAGGCGAAGAAATTCCATTAATTAAAATACCTTTGGTTACATGGGGTGGATATGCGGCTCTTTTTGCTGCAAACGGCGGTATTAAACCATCAAAAGATTCTTTATTTTATAAAAACGGCAAATTTGTTGTAGAACTTATTAGAGAAGAAGATTCTAATGTTCAACTTCAAAATTATGCTAATGGTAATTATCCGATAATTTGGTCAACAATGGATATGTTACCTCTTTTATACGATGCTCTAAAAGGTGACAAAAGAGTAATACCACAAACTTTTGGTGTATTTGATTGGTCTTTTGGTGGAGATGGTATAATTGTTAGAGGTAATGTTAAAACTCCAAAAGATTTAAAAGGTAAAAGAATAGTTACTTCTGGTAACACTCCATCAAATTTTTTCCTTTTGTGGCTTTTGGCTCAAACTGGTCTTTATCCATCAGATGTTATTATACAATATGTTCCAGATGCAATCGAAGCAAAAGATGCTTTTATAAAAGACAGTAAAATAGATGCTTGCGTTACATGGTCACCATTTTTATACGAAATAACAGACCCAAATTCAAAATCTTTTGTTGACGGCTCAAGACTTCTTATCACATCAAAAGATGCGAATCAATTGATAGCAGACTGTTATTTGACAAGACTTGATTTTATGAAAGAACATCCTGAAATAATTGAAGCATTCTCAAAATCTATGATGGAAGGCTTTGATTTATTTCAAACAAATAAACAAAAAACTTTTAATGATATGGCTAGTTTATTCAAACTACCAGGCGGAGCAAATGAAGCAAGTTTAATGCTTGGAGATGTTCACCTTGCAAATTTTCCAGAAAATCAAATGTTTTTTAATTTAGAAAACTCTATAAGTGCATATAAGATATTTTTACTCTCAAATGAATATTATAAAGCACTTGGTAGTTTAGATGCATCTGCAAGTTATGAAGCAGAAAATATAATAAACACTTCATTTTTGGAAAAACTTGCTTCAAAAAATTTATTTTCTAACCAAACTAATACTATTAAAAATTCTTTTAATCAACAAGGAAGTTTTAATATTGCAGATTTAGAATCAAAAAATATAGTTTTGTCAGAAGATTTACAATTATACTTTGATCCACAAAAAGTTGATTTTGAATTTGGCTCACAACAAGAAGAAATAATTAAAAATAAAAAATATTTAAAAAATATCGCAGAACAAATGAATATTTTGGGTACAACTATTGTAAAATTGATTGGACATCTTGATACAACAAAAGTTGAAGAATTTAAATCTCAAGGTCAGCAAATTTATATAGAAGCTTCTGCTCAAGCAAAATTAATTTCTAAAAAAAGAGCAGAATTCATAAAAAAAATACTTATTGAAAAATACGGCTGTGATAAGGATCGAATTTTTACAGAAGGGAAAGGTTGGGATATACCCCTTGATCCTACAGACCAATCAAAAAATAGAAGGGTTGAAGTGAAATTTTTCTCTTTTGAGTAAAACTAATAATAGATTAATTATAAAAGCGACATTAGCGAATGTCGCTTTTATAATTTAATATATATTACAAAATATCAACCGAAAATTAAAGTCCCTTTTATTATATATTGTTAGCATTTTCTCAAAATATCCATAAATTATTGTATTTTTTAAAAAAATTTCATATATTGCTGATATATTTACATCTAAAAAATGCTAATTAGTTATTTTTAATAAAAATAATTATTTTTTACAAAAAATACAAAAAGATATTGACCATTTTCAAAAATAACTTAAAATATAAGTATAGGATTTTTTATGATTGATATAAAACGAAAAGTTCCAAGATTTAATATTGAATTTACGATTTATTCAAATAGCATTTGCGGTAATGGTTTAAACATAAGCCAAAAAGGTATGGGATTTTTAACCGAAAAAGAATTAATGCCTGCGACCGATATTCCATTTAAAACTCAAATTAAAGGATTTATTTTTAGTAATAAACTTTATACAATAGAAGGAGTAGGAAACCTTTTATATTCTAAAAAAATAAATGAAAATAATGAGTTTTATTATAATGGTTTTGAATTTACAAAATTTAATAAAAAATCAAAAACAGAATTGCTTGATTTATTAGATGACATTAGAAAATTTGAAAAAGACCCAAACACAGTAACAGAAACAAAAAGTCTTGCTGATTTTGTATATTACCCTTCGGATGATATTTCTGATAAAGCAGATATTTTTTATAATATAATGACAGAAAATCTGACAAATAAATATGAAATTTTTTCTTATTACCTTGATTCTCCAAGTACTTCTACTTCTAATTTTATTCAACTAAAAACTGAAAATAAAAAATCTATGATAATGATGGGGAGTAATAATTATCTTGGATTAACAAATCATCCAGATGTTATAAAAGCTGGTTGTGATGCTTTACAAAAATATGGCAGTGGCAATGGTTCTGGTGCTATGGTTGGTGGAACGCTCTCAATTCATAAAAGGCTTGAAAAAGAACTAGCAGAATTTGTTGGTAAAGAAGAAGTTATTATTTTTAATTCAGGCTATTCTGCAAATGTCGGAATAATTTCTGGACTTCTTAGACCTCAAGATGTTGTAATAAATGATATTTCAAATCACGCAAGTATTTTTGATGGATGTATCTTATCTGGTGCAAAAAGACTTGTTTTTTCTCATAATGATATAAGCAATTTAAAAAGAGTCTTAAAAAGGGCAGAATTAAAATATAATGGTAGATTAATTGTTATTAATGGAGTTTTTAGTTCTAATGGTGAAATTGCTCCTTTAAAAGAAATATCTGGATTAGCAAAAGATTATAATTGTATGTTAATGGTTGATGAGGCTCATGGTCTTGGCATTCTTGGGGAAAAAGGAATTGGGGCATCTGAACATTGCGGAGTTTTGAATGATGTTGATATTTTTATGGGAACAATGAGTAAATCTTTAGCTGGCGTAGGAGGATTTGCTGCTGCAAGAAAAGAAATAATTGAATATTTAAGATTTTATGGAAGACCTTATCTTTTTTCAACTAATATTCCACCTTCTGCTGCAGCTTCAATTTTAAAAGCTTTGCAAATAATTAGAGATGATAAGAGTATAAGAGAACAGTTGTGGTATAATATAAATTTTTTTAAAGCTGGACTAAAAAAATTAAATTTTAATATAGGAAATTCAGAATCTGCAATAATACCTATCTACATACCAGATACGAATTTATTGTTTAGATTTTCTAAAAAACTTTTTCAAAAAGGGTTATTCCATAATATTTTTATTTTTCCAGCTGTTCCAATGGGTGGTTCTTTAATTAGATTTGGAATAATGGCAACACACACAGAGCAAGAACTCACAAGAGCGTTAAAGATAATAGAAGAGGCAAGTGAGGAAGAAAACCTATTGCATTAATTTATATATATTGATAATTATCCTGATTATCAATCAATCTTAAAATGTTTTTAGTACCAATATTTTTTATAAATTTAATATATAGAAAAGGATTTATCGTATGAACAGTATAAAAGTTTCAAGATACGATTCAATAAATGATATAAAAAAAGAAGAATGGGATTTTATTGTTTCTGAAAATCAAATATTAAATTCTTATGGTTATTTAAAAGCTATTGAGGATGCAAAAATAAATAATAATGAAGTAAAATACAGATATTTTTTATTTTATATAAATAATAAATTAATTGCTAATGCTACTGTTGTAATTTTTGATTCATCAATGCCTTCAAGTCCTGAAAATAAAAGAGGATTGATAGAAAAATTATTCCCAAACCTTCTTAAAATAAAATTTATAGAAAGTGGTTTTCCAACTGCTATAGGCAATGCAATAAATATTAAAGATGAAAAATATTTACAAGAAATAATAGAACTTTTTGACAAAGAACTTATTCAATTGGCAAAAGAAGAAAAAACAAGCCTTATTATAATTAGAGACATTACAACTTACGAAAGAAAAAAATTTGATTTTCTTTTCACAAGAAAGTACAAAATTGCTCTAAATTTCCCAGATACACTATTAAAAGTTGCACATAGTAGTTTTGCTGATTATCTTTCTGATCTTAACTCTAAAAGAAGACATGAAATTAAGCATCATTTAAAAATTTTTGCAGAAAAAAACTGTACAGTAGAAAAAATTTATTATTTTTCTTCTTATTGTGAGGATTTGTACAAATTATGGCATAATACTTACTCAAAAGCAAAAGATTATCAAAGAGAAATATTAACAGTTGATTATTTTAGAAATATAGCCAATCTCTTAAAAGAAAAAGCATTTATTTTACTTTGTAAAAAAGAAGGCAAGCCTATTGGATTTACTATGTTTATAGAAAACAAAAATACTTTAATTTCTACATACTGTGGACTTGATTATGATTATACTAAAGAATGCCACACTTACTTTGTGCTTTTTTATAAATCAATAGAAGAAACAATTACTCAAAAGAAAAAATATCTTGAACTTGGAGTTACAAATTATAATCCAAAAATAGAAATAGGGGCAATACCAGAACCAGTTTTTATTTATGGCAAATCAACCAATCCTTTTTTTAATTTATTTTTTGTTAATCTTTTAAAAATGATAAATACAAGTCCAAGTTTTAACAAAAGACATATATTTAATTCAAGGTATTACAAGAGATTTGATGCAAAAAATAAGATATTCGCATTAATAGAAAATAAAGAATTTTTAATTTCTGATATTAGTTGGGAAGGGATAGGTTTAGAAACTGATTTCCCATTAAAATTAAATAAAAAATTAGATGTAAGAATTTTTGATGAGGATCATTTTGGATTAGAAGTTAAATGTAAAGTTTTAAGTGTTAATAAAAAAGATGATTCTAAATGGCGAATTGGCTTACAACAGATAAAACTTAATAATGAATATTTACATTCATGGAATAATATTGTTTCGAGGTTTGAAATAAATGAATCTTAATTCTATACTATCGTATTCAACAAAACAAAACCCTGATAAAAAAGCTTTAATCATTGCAAAAACAGGAGAATCTCTTTCTTATAAAGAGTTATGTGACAATATTGCAAGATATTCGACTTTTTTTCATAAAAATAACATAAAAGCGGGGGACAGAGTTGCTATTAAATTAAAAAATTCCTTTGAGTGGATAATAATTTTTTATAGTTTGCTTAATATTGGGGCAACACCTGTATTAATTGATCTGCATTTTACAATAAGAGAACTTTTGGATTGTCTTCAAAAATCAGAGACTGATATTATAGTTGTAGAAGAGACAGATAAAAACCTAAATTTAGATTCTCTTAACAAATGCAAAAAAGTATTCCTTTTTTCTGATAAAGAAGGTGACAAAAATGAAAATATAATTTTATTAAATAATAATAATATTTCACAATATAAAGAAGAAATAAAAAAATATACAGGATATTCAAATATAATATTATTTTCTTATAGAGGGCTTGGTTATCCTCTCGTTTGTCTATTTAATGAAAAAGCAATTCTTAAGAGTGTATTAAATAATATTTATCATACTGGCTTAAACAGCAAAATGTGTACACCTCTCTTTTTACCTTCATCCCATATATTTGCTTTAACTGTAAATTTTTTGCTCCCCATAGCTGTTGGTGGAACTATTATAATAATGACTAGCAATATTATGCCTTATGATATTCTTACAAACTTTGATAAATACAAGATTAATTTTTTAATAGCTGTCCCTACTTTAATAAAAACATTTTTATATTTAGCCTCAAAAAGAAAATACGAATTTTCTTATTTAGAAAAAGGTATTGTTGGTGGTTCAACATTTGATAAAGATTTGTTTTATAAATGGAAAGATTTAACAGGAAGTGTTTTAACTCATGGCTTTGGTTTAACAGAAACGACTCCTGTAATATGTAATAGATTTCATGATTGTAACCCAGATACTATTGGCAATAGAATGCCTAATACAGAAACAAAAATAATTAAATCTAATGGTGATATTGCAAAATTTAACGAAGAAGGAACACTTTTTATAAAAACAAGAGCTATGATGGAATGCTATTTAAACAAAAACGAAGAAAATAAAGATTTTTTAAAAGATGGTTGGTTTGATACTGGCGATATTGTTTATATGGATGAGAAAGAATATTTTCATTTTGTAAGAAGAGACAAAGATATAGGAAAAATTGGTGGTGAAACTGTTGATTTGCAAGAAGTTAAAAATATATTACTTAGTTTTGATGGAATAAAAGAAGTTAAGATTTCAACTGTTCCAGATTATTTATTTGATGCAAAAATTGTTGCAGATGTTGTTTCAGAAAAAAATATAACAAAATTTGATTTGTTTGATTATTGTAAGCTAAATTTAGCTTCTTATAAAGTTCCAAAAGAAATTAATGTTAAAGTAATAACATAATAAATTCTAATTGTCCCTAAATTAGAATTTATTTACAAAATAATTCAGAAAAAAACATGATCAAGATTCTTTTTATTCTTGATAATTAAATTCTACCCTACTTTGTAATAATATTTCCTCTATAACATGATTTAAAAATCCATTTTCTATAGATTTATTAAAATACAAAATTAATTGTGGAATATTTATGATTTCTTCTATTGAATCCATATATTTATTTACAATCTTATCAATTGTATATTGTTTGATAGCACCTTCTCGTAAATGTTTTTTAATTTTATCTATTTCATCATTTGTTTTTATAACAAATCGTATGGGGTAACATTCAAGTTTATCAATATCAAGAAAATATTTTTTAACATCTAATGTTTCAGTAACTTGAAAAAAATATCCAAGTGGACGCATAACAAAATCAATGCCACCATCATTAGCATTTGTTCGTCCAGTTTTATAAAGTTTAAGTTTTTCTTTCATAAGTTTATCAGGAGAATACCCCCAATAAATTTCTTTGTCATAATAAAAATATTTTAAAATAGCAAAACTTACTATTTCAAAAAGTCGAGCATCAACATTTGGTTTTAATAAATTAATTACAAAATTTACTATTTTTATTTCATCTTTAGAACTTATCCCCTTTATTTCTTCACATGCACTTATAAAACTTTCAAATGCATCTTTTTTGGCATCTATATAAAGATTTATTATGGAAATTATTGATTTACTCAAATCAACTTTTTTATTACTATACTTTATCTGTATGAGATTAGTATTAATCCAATAACGAGCAGTTGGAATATCTCGCAATATTATTTTTTCATTTATAGTTGGAAAATATTTGTGAAACTCTTCATTTAACCTATGATTTAATGCATGATTTTGCAATTTTGCACCAAATGACAATTCTCGTTGACGTCTAAATAATTCTGTAAAAACGGCACCTTCGTATTTTGAATAATTTTCTTTTTGTTCAAAAACAACTTTAATATAATCTTCTAGAAGAACATAAATTGCATAAAGATTAGCAAAACTTCCTCTTGATTTTGAGCCTCTGTTTGCGGATTTTGTTTTAATATTAATGTATTGTAATAAAGAGGATAAATTTAAGATTTCTTCACCATCAAATCCTGTATCAAGTGAAAGTTGTTCAATAATTCTTTGAGTAAACTCATGTTTAATCATTTATAACCCTTTCAAATAATGTCAGTTGATCTATTGAATTTTTTCTTTCATAAGTTTTCAATTCTCTTTCCAAAATATTACCATCTTTTTCTTTTAATCCTAATACTCTTCTAAGACCTATTTTATAATATTCGCTATCAATATCAATACCTATTGATTTTCTACCAAAACTTTTTGCGACAAAGGATGAGGTAAATGTTCCAGAAAATGGGTCTAATATCAAATCGCCATGGTTTGAAGAAGCTTTAATAATTCTTTCCAATAATTGAATTGGTTTTTGCGTTGGGTGGTTTTCATATTCCTCCATACGATATCTAACACGCGGAAACTCCCAAACATTACCCGGAACTTTTTGTGTACTATAAGGTGTTGGAACTGGCTTACGATAATCAATTAACTTTCTTTTTGCTCCTGTTTTTGCTTCGACAAGTATATCATCCGAGTTGAAACAATAATTTTTTTCATCTTTTACACAAAAAAGTATTGGTTCATACATTGAGCCATAAAAATTTTTAGCTTGAACTCCTGAACTATCATAGTACCAAACAATTCTTGAAAGGATTGTCAATTTATCTCGAATAAAAATATCAAAATAAGGCATAAATTGAGTAGAAGTCATTATGTATAAACTACCTGTTGATGAGAGTTTTTCAATACAAATACTAATCCAACGATAACACCAATCTAGATATTCATTATCCGATGCCCATTTATCATTAGTGCTACGAAATTTTTTTCCAATATTATATGGGGGATCTATAAATATAAGATCAACGCTATTATTTTGTACATAAAAATTAAGTGCTTCAAAAACATCACCACAAATTAATGTATGACCATCAATAGAAGTATGTTCCATAATCTCACCTCTTTTAATTTGATATTAGTAAATATTCTTTGTGCTTACGAGTAAAAATGTTGATATTTTATTAAGATAATTAGTTTATGCTTATAACCCAAATCATACATAATTACTATAAAAAATATAAAGAATTTTTATAAATTTGTAAAGTTAAAGCAACAAAGATTTATCATTAATCTTAATAAATCCAAAAATTAATTATTCTTTTTTATAAATTCTCTGCTTCTTATCTGAATTTTATTACTAATTAATACGAAAAGTTCATTTTATCAATAAATTCGTTGTTTTATCAGCAAGTTTAATTTTTGCAGTTGAGCCAGAATTAAATTCCAAAAAATCTGTTTCCATTCCGTCAGAAAAAACAATTCCTTTTTCTGGCATGAGACTTTCTACTAACAAACTTTCTTTTTCTGAAATTGTTCCAGTAACGATATTTATGTCACTCCATTTACTTTTAAATGGTTCTCTAACAACAAAAAATAATTTTTTATCTTCCCATTGAATTATTTGATTTCGTTTTTTAGTTGGGTTTATCCCGTAAGCCATGTTGTACAAAGAACTTAACCAACCAGTAGAACCCGCTGGAGTAGAAATAATTATTCCACTTGACATTTGTCTTTCTACTTTATCTTTGTATTTTAGTGTGTATCTTGCACTTATGTGACTATTAACCCCAACATAAAAATCATTGAAAGCATATAAATACTGCCCATCATTTAGTTCAATTTTTGCCATTGTGATATTTTTAGTATTAAATTTATCTTTTTTTAGCGAATATAGGACTTGTGGGACATCTGAAGCCTGATATGGCAATAATATTCCATCAAACCTCTCAATATCTGGGTTTATAGCGAAAACTAACTGTCCTTTTAGATATTTTGCTGTATTTACAACAAGCCCATCTTGACCAAGAGTAACAACTAAATCTTTATCACCAAAAAGATACGAAGGCAAAAACTCGCGGTCAATAATTTGTATTTTTGCATCAGAAGGCATTGATTTTAAAACTTTTTCTTTTGCACGGTGATAATTATCGTACTCAAGTTCATAATCTGCAAATGATTGACCTCTTTTTTCGATATAAAACTTTGCCTGATCTTTTGTGTTGAATCTTTTTATATTTTCTTCGAGCCTTGTTAAACGAGTAACAATTACAATTTTATCTATTTCCATAATTATTTTGTCGTAAGTAAAGTATTTAATAAATCTGGGCTTATATTTAAATTTCCAATTTTTTGAGCATTTTTTGCAAGTTCTTTTATAGCATTTGAGATTACTCTTTTGCTATCCATTTGATTTAACGCCAAAACTTCCAATAACTCTGGATTTAATGAATTTAAAGCTTGTAGTTCGAGTTTTAATGACTCTGCTTTTGCTTTTGACTGATTTATTGAGTTTTCTGATTGAAGGTTTACTAAAGATTTTCGTTTTTCTTCGAGTTTTATTTGAGATTGAAGTTTTTCTTCTTCAATTAAATTTTTCTTTTGCTCAACAGACTGTGTTGTATTCATTTTTGCTTCTTCAACAATTTTTTGTTTTTCTTGAACTGCAATTTCGCCATTCATCTGCTCTTCGAGGATTTTACGTTTTTTTTCTTCCATAGAAATTTGGGTTTGTATTTCATTTTCTTTAATTTTTCGTTCTTGTTCAACTGCAAAATTTCTTCTTTGATAAATAGCATCATCTGCTTCTTTTAATAAATTTTCTCTTGTACTTGCCTCTAACGCTCTACTCATCTCTGGAGTTGAACTAAGTTTAAGTATTGCAAAATCAAGGATTTCTATTCCTAAAGCAATAAAGGTCTCATTATTTTTAAATTTTTCTTTTACATAACTAACCAAGAGAGCAGTAGAACTTAACGCTTCTTTTAGTTTCAAATTGCCAAGCTTTTCTCTAATTGTAACCTGTACAAGATTTGTGAGTCTTAATGGAAGTTTTTCTGTTCCATCACCAAGGTATTTACAAAAATTATCCACTGTAAAATTAAGTATTCCAGAAACTTTTAGAGGGTCTACTACCTTATAAGTAACCTGTCCCTGAATATTAATCTCTTGGTAATCAGCTGTGGATTCTTTAAAAATAAATGGAGCATCTTTACTATCCATTGGCACTACAACAACATTGGAAGACGGAGCATAGTAAAAAAAACTCAAACCAGCCCCTTGCTTTTTTATCTTTCCATTTTTATATAATAAAACATAATTCGTAGGTTGAGTTTTTATAAATTTAAATCCAAGCATAAACACCTCTTTAGTAGAATATTTGTTTTATAATTATATATATTTTAAGAATAATTTCAATAGAAAATAAATTTAATTTTTATTGGCATGATTTTTTTAAATTTTAAAAAGTTGATTCTAACAATAAATTACATATTGTTTATTTTGATAACACAACTTACAAATTAAAATATTATACGAATTTAGAATGATTTATTGTTAAAATTATAATGACATCGTATAGATTGTCATTATACACTTAATCGTTTCTAAAAGGTCAATAAATAATAGAATTGACCTTTTGGAAACATCTGGGTATATATACCAAAAAGATTATTTTTTTTCTTTAACCTCTATTTACCAAATTATATAATTATGATATTATATCAATAGTTAGTCAAATTATTTCCTTTCTGGAAACAAGTGGTAGATACGTTTGTTTACAGAAAGTAGTATTTTTTTAATTCTGCGGCTAAACAATAATTCAAAAAAGGATTGCAAATTGGAAGGTCAATTATTAAAATTAAACGAACTTGGGGATATTATTTCAAATGAAGTAAAAAATATTGTTTCAAAGAATTCTTTAAAGGCAAAACTTGTTTGCATTGTTGTAGCAGAAGATGTTGCATCTATAAGTTACATTAGAGGCATGCAAAAACAGGCTGATAAACTTGGGATTGCCTTTGAGATCGCACATTTTAAAGAAAATATAACACAAGAAGAATTTTTTGAAAAAATAGAATTTTATAATGAATCAAAAGACTACTCTGGTATCATAATACAAGTTCCACTTCCAAAACATATAGATACATTCAAATTATCCTATATTATTGAACATAAAAAAGATATTGATGGTATAAATCCTCACAATCAAGGCAGACTCTTTGGTGGTAAACCATTTCTAATACCAGCAACCGCATGGGCTTGCGACATTACATTAAAATATATAGAAAAAAAATATAACTACAAACTTGAAGGAAAAACGGCGGTAATAGTTGGTAGATCATTAACTGTCGGTAAACCAACATTCCACCTTTTGTTACAAAGAAATATAACCCCTACGATAATCCATACAAAAACTATAAATAAAGAACAAATAGCAGATAAAGCTGATATTATTGTCGCTTCTTGTGGAATACCAGAGTTAATTACAGTAGAATGGATAAAACAAGATGCTATTGTTCTTGATGTGGGAATCCATTGTATAGAATGCAATATAGATAAAACATTTAAACTATGTGGAGATGTTAATGCAAAATCAACGCTTCATAAAGCATCTTTTGTGACCGCTGTACCTGGAGGCATAGGAGTTGTTACAAGTGCATTACTTTTTGCTAATGTTATAAAAAGTTACTATAAACTAAACGAAGACAGAGAAATTACTTTTGAGTTTGAGAAATAATTTCTTTGTGTCGAAAATGTTTGTCGATCGAATCAACAAACATTTTCCATAAATTATTTCTTTAAATAGTAATAGGGATTTCTTTTGAATATAATGAAATTTTTAACGGGGATTTACTACCACTAAGATCACCGTCTGACATTATTAAAAAATCTGAATCTACTTCAATTTCTACATCTGTTGCTTTTAAATAGGTACAACCTTTATTATAAATATGCTTTCCTCTAAAAGCCGAAATATAGCCAGATAAAAAGCCAAACCTATTAATATCATGTAAAATTATAATATCCATTATACCATCATCAAATATTGCATCAGGAGCAATCTTTACGGTTCCACCAGTAAATTTTGTATTTGATACAGTTAAAAAATAAACCTTGTCTGATTGATAAACTTCTTCTTTTCCATTAAGTTTATATTTTATTTTTATTTTATATGACTTAAATTGTT